>PWWY01000061.1 GCA_003561325.1 Syntrophomonadaceae bacterium
ATTTTCGGGCAGGTAACGCTGGGGGATGAAGTGGCCGGGATAATCATGGGGGTAGAGGTACCCCTTGCCATGCTCCATTTTTTTCGCCCCGGGGTAGCTGGCATCGCGTAAATGTGCCGGGACCCTCTGATCCAGACTGTTCCTTACTTCTGCCTGGGCCCGGTTGATCGCCAGGTAAGCAGCATTACTCTTGGGGGCGCAGGCCAGGTAAGCGGTTGCCTGGGCCAGGGGGATGCGGCCTTCGGGCAGTCCGAGCTGGTGCATGGCCGTGGCCGCAGCCACAGCCAGCGGCAGCGCTGCCGGGTCAGCGTTTCCAATATCTTCACTGGCACTGATCACCAGGCGACGGGCGATATAGAGGGGATCTTCTCCGGCTTCCAGCATCCGGGCCAGCCAATACAGCGCGGCATCCGGGTCTGAGCCCCGGATCGATTTGATGAAAGCAGAGATAATATCGTAGTGATAGTCCCCGTCCCGGTCATACTTCAGGCTTTTCTCCTGGAAAACGGCCTGGAGATGGGTCGTTGTTAACGTGCTGCCGGGCAGCTCGTCTTCGGCCTGCAGGGCATTGAACACGGCGAGCTCCAGGATGTTGAGGGCGATGCGGGCGTCTCCTGCAGATAATGCTGCCAGGTAAGCCACCCCTTCGTCGGTAAGATGGAGGCGATGCCTTCCCAGGCCCCTGCTTTCATCGGTCAAGGCCCGGCGGATGATCGTCTCCAGTGCCGCCAGGGGTAAGGGTTCAAAGGTAAAAAGCAGCGCCCGCGAGAGCAGGGGAGAAATAATGGAGAAATAGGGATTTTCTGTCGTGGCCCCGATAAAATAAACCAGGCCTTCCTCCACGGGCGGGAGCAAAACATCCTGCTGGGCCTTGTTGAAACGGTGTATTTCGTCGATAAACAAAATCGTTTTTTTGTCCAGGGATAGGCGATTATTCCTGGCTTCCTCCAGGATCGAGCGCACTTCCTTCACGGTGGCGGTAACGGCATTCAGCCGAACGAAGATCGCTTTTGTGCCTGCGGCGATAATCCGGGCCAGGGCGGTTTTCCCTGTCCCCGGCGGGCCGTAAAAGATCATGGATGCAGGGGCATCCTGCTCCACCATTCTGCGCAGGGCTTTGCCCGGCCCAACCAGGTGTTCCTGTCCCGCGAACTCCTCCAGGGAACGGGGGGTCATCTTCCTGGCCAGAGGGCCGTCTTTCTTCACATGTTCCTCCCAACTGTAGGTTAACAGATCCAGTTTCATCCCCTCCCCATGGGATCACGACTGGTTAGCTTGCAGGTAAAGGGCTTTTTCCAGTCTCATTTTTTGCAGGGCGCAGCTCAAGAAATCATTCATCTCCAGCCCGCCCGTCTGGGTCAACACGGCCGCTGCGCAGCCGAACCCGCAGAGATAACGGGCCCAGCATTCCGCGCACTCCCGCTGGATCCTCGCGGCCTCATACAGTGCCTCGACACGGGCGTTCTCCTGAAGAGGCTCCTCGTCCATGATGCTGCCCATGCAATATTCATCGCGACCGGAAAACTGATGACAAGGATAAAGGCTGCCGTCAGCCGCGACCGCCAGGTACTCCCTGCCGGCCCCACAGCCTGAAAGGCGTTTATAGAGACAGGGGCCTTTTTCCAGGTCAACCAGGAAGTGATAAAAGAGGAAAGGTTTCCCCGCTGCCTGATGGTCGAGAAAGAGGTCAAGAAGTCGTTCGTACTCTCGTTCCATCTGCGGTAGATCCGCGGCTTCCAGGGCGTAATCTTCCCCTGGAGAAGCCACGACCGGCTCCAGGGAAAGGGAATCAAAACCCTGTTTGAGCAGGGGTTCCACATCGCGGCTGAAGTCCAGGTTGTGTTTTGTGATGGTTCCCCGGATATAATAATTGCGATAGTCCCTTTCCTCCAGCAGCCTCCTGATGTTCTGTAAGGCACTGCGGTATGAGCCCCGGCCCCGGCTGTCCTGGCGCATGGCATCGTGCACGGCGGGCCGGCCATCCAGGCTCAAGACCACGCTGATCGCTTCCCGGTTGAGAAAACCCACGATTTCTTCCGTGCATAAGAGGGCGTTGGTGGTCAGTGTAAAGGTTAATTCGATCCCTCGCGCCCGGGCTTCTTTTTTGGCATAAGCCACGATCTCCTTGAAGACAGGGAAATTTAACAGGGGTTCACCGCCGAAAAAGTCGATTTCCCGGTGTCGACCACTGTCGCTCTCCAGCAGAAAATCGACCGCACGCCTACCGACTTCCAGGGGCATGAGCAGCACGTCCCGGGTTTTTTCGTCCCGGGCAAAGCAGTAGCGGCAGGAAAGGTTGCAGTCCTGGGAAAGGAGCAGGCAGAGGGCCTTGAGGGGATAAGAAGAGACACCCGGGTCGTGCCGGGCCAGGGGTGCGGAAAAAAGCAGGCTTTCTTCTTTTAAGGATTGAATCTCCACCAGGACCTCCTGGACCGTTTCCCGGGAAAAGCGCTCTGTTAGGGAGGCGGTCACCTCCTGGATGGCGCAGCCCTGAAGCAGAAGTTCGATGGCCTCTGCAGCCGGCTCATCCACCTGGTGCAGGGAGCCGCTGTTCACGTCATAAACCAGCTTCATGTCGCGGCAAGCGAATAGATGCACGTCTTTTTTCACCATATCACCCGTTCATCTCACCTGTTCTGAAAAAAAATCGTCCTTCATGCCAGGACGTCCTGAAAAAAAAGTAGCCCTTGCGGACTACCTTATGGTTTTTCTTCCTGTCGACAAAGCTGGTTGCCGACAGTGCAAGAGGTCTTGCAGGCCGACTGGCAAGATGTTTGGCATTCTCGGCAATCCCGCTCTTTCGTTTCCTGCAAGTTGCCCTTTTTGACGATCTTGATGTGGTTCATGGTCAAAACCTCCCCAAGTAGGCCTGCCGGACATTCCTCGCAGAAGCCCTTGTTGTTCGCTTTCATTCTATACTTATCCCGGGACGGCGTCAAGGGGAAAAGCCCGTTCAAGGGTCGAGAGCCCGGCGAAAGCCGCGGACCTGTTCCCGGATCCGTTCCGGCAGGGCGTCCAGTTGCTCCAAATGGTTCTCTACCTCCTGGACCAGGGCGCTGCCCACGATCACCCCTTCCGTCCACTGCACTGCCTGGCGCGCCTGGGCCGGGGAGGAAATCCCGAAGCCGGCCAGCAGGGGCACCCGGGTAACATTCCTTACGATCGCAGCGCTTTTTTCCAGGGTTTCTGCCAGCTGATCCCGCACGCCTGTGACGCCCGATACCGTCACACAATAGATGAAGCCCGCTGCCTGCTGCAGTATTTTTTGGGCCCGCTCTTCCCCCGTCAGGGGCGTCATGAAGTCAATTAAAACCAGGCCGCATGCTTCTGCTGCCGGTCTGAAGGGTCTTTTTTCTTCGTAAGGCAAGTCAGGGATGACCAGCCCATCGACACCGATCTTTTTGGCTTGCTGGAAGAACTGTTCCGGCCCGTATTGATAGATGGGGTTCCAGTATGACAGGAGCACGATGGGGGTGTCATGTTCTTTGCGGAGTTCGCGGACCAGGGAAAAGATATCTGCAAGGGTCGTTTGGTTTACCCGGGCGCGCTGGGAAGCTTTTTGAATCACCGGGCCGTCGGCCAGGGGATCGCTAAACGGCACCCCGATTTCCACGATGTCCGCTCCACCTTCCAGGGAGGCTCGCAGCAGCTTCAGCGAGGTCTCCAGATCCGGGTCACCCCCCATCAAAAACACGGCCAGGGCCTTTCTTCCACGCGCTTGTAATTGAAAAAACAGTTCATCCAGGCGGTTATTCATTGGTGCCCGTTCATTTTTGCTCGTTTGCACGGCCTGCACCTCCGTGTTGCAGTAATACAGACAGGTCTTTATCTCCGCGTCCGGATAGGTTGAGGACCACGACCTCCTCCTGCCGGCCGGCGAACTTCAGCTCTGCTGCCAGGGGATGGAGATAAGCCAGCGCGTGAGCGCTTTCCAGGGCGGGCAGGATGCCTTCCTTCCCGGCCAGCAGGTGAAAAGCTTCCAGGGCCTCTGCATCGGTAACCGAAACGTACCGGGCGCGTTTTGACATCTTTAAATGACTGTGCTCCGGGCCCCCTCCCGGGTAATCCAGGCCTGCAGAAATGGAGTGGACGGGGGCAACCTGCCCTTCCTGGTCCTGGAGCAGGTAGCTCAATGCCCCGTGTAAAACTCCCGGCCTTCCTCTCTGCAGCGAGGCGGCGTGCTGGTTCCCTTCCAGCCCCCGACCTCCCGCTTCTACCCCGATCAACTGCACTTCCTTTTCCTGCACGAATGGCGCAAACAAGCCCAGGGCATTGCTCCCTCCCCCGATACAGGCAACCAGGTAAGAGGGTAGTCCGCCCTCCCGTTCCCTGACCTGGCTAGAGACTTCCTGCCCGATGATGGACTGAAAATCCCGCACCATCCGGGGATAAGGGTGGGGTCCGACCACGGAACCGATGACGTAATGGGTGTGCTCCAGCACAGCGATCCACTCGCGCAGGGCTTCATTCGTCGCGTCCTTGAGGGTTTTGCTTCCGGAATGCACGGGCCTCACTTCGGCCTGCAGCAGCTGCATGCGCAAAACATTGGGTTCCTGGCGGGACATGTCTTCTTCCCCCATGAAAACGGTGCAGGTAAGCCCCAGCAAAGCAGCGGCCGTCGCCACGGCCACGCCGTGCTGGCCGGCCCCGGTTTCTGCGATCAGCCGCTGTTTTCCCATGTATTTTGCCAGGAGAGCCTGTCCCAGGGCATTGTTCATCTTGTGCGAACCCGTATGGTTTAAATCTTCGCGCTTTAAGTACAGCCGCGGCAGCCCCAGCGTTTCTCCCAGTCTCGTGGCCTGATACAAGGGCGTGGGCCGACCCACATAGTGTTCCAGGTAGACCTGGAGTTCTGTTTGAAAGGGTTGATCATTTCGAAAATGCGTATAGGCCTGTTCCAATTCTTCCAGGGCCGGCATCAGGGTTTCGGGGACGACCCGCCCGCCGAACATGCCGTAGTAGCCGTTTCCATCGGGATAAGGAGAAAGGTCCAGGGCCTTTTTTTCTTTTGACAGCACCAAAGTACTTCACCTCCGGCTTGTGATGCTCATTTTTTTAAGATTCCAACGGTAAACCTCGTCCAT
The DNA here is from genome assembly GCA_003561325.1 of Syntrophomonadaceae bacterium. Taxonomy (GTDB): domain Bacteria; phylum Bacillota; class Dethiobacteria; order DTU022; family UBA8154; genus SKMY01. The sequence goes on from PWWY01000061.1 coordinate 5,085, forward strand.
CAATTCATTGATCCGTGCGGGATTCTTTTTCCCATCCGTCTCCACCCCGCTGCTCACATCCAGGCCAAAGGGCTCGCAAAGATCCAGCGCCGCGGCAGCATTGCCCGGGTTTAAGCCCCCGGCCAAAATAAACGGAAGATCCCCCTTCTGTTCTGCTTTCATCCCACGCAGCAAGTTCCAGTTAAAACGTTTCCCCCCTCCCCCTTTTTTGTCAGGATAATACGTATCCAGCAGAAAAGCATCAACCCGGTAGAGGGCAAACTGGCTGAGAGGCAGGGACTCGCCCACGGAGAAGGCCTTGATCACCTTGTATTGTGGAAAGCAAGCGCAGTACCGGGGAGTCTCTGCACCGTGAAACTGCAGGGTGTCCAGGCCACAGGCTGCAGCGATTTCCTGGACCACCGCTGGCTTTTCGTCCACAAACACGCCCACTTTTCCCACGAAAGGAGGGAGCGCCTGGATGATCCGGGCCGCCTGACGCGGCGAGATGTGCCGCGGGCTGTCGGCAAAGACAAAACCCAGGGCATGGACCCCGGCATCCACGGCCATCGCTGCCTCATCGCGGTCCCGGATCCCACAGATTTTAACTCGCACAGAACACATTTTTCCCCATCAGCTCCATGATTTTTTCTGCCGGAGATGAGCTGTTCATCAGGCTGCGGCCCACCAGCACCGCATCGATCCCCGCTTTTTCTTTCGCCAGCGCTACCTGGCTGCGGTGTGTGTACCCGCTTTCTGAAACCAGCAGGCGGTCGCGGGGGACATAAGGGCCCCACCGGAGCGTGCGCTCCAGGTCGACCTCCAATGTAAAGAGGTCCCGGTTGTTGATCCCGATGATCTCGGCGCCGGCCCGCACCGCCTTTTCAATTTCCTGTTCTTTCCCCGCTTCCACCAGGGCGGTCATGCCCAGTTCTTTGACGAGGCGGAGAAAACGCTCCAGTTCCAGGGAAGCCAGCAGGGAGGAAATGAGCAGCACCGCATCGGCTCCAGCAGCACGAGATTCGTAGAGCTGGTATTCATCCACGATAAAATCCTTGCGCAAGACCGGAATGGAGACATGGCTTTTCACTTCGGCCAGGTCAGCCAGGCTGCCGGCGAAGAAGCGATCTTCCGTCAGCACGGATACGGCTGCAGCGCCGGCCCGCTGGTATTCGGCGGCCTGGATTCCCACGGAAATGTTAGGGGATTCCGGTGAGAGCAGGTTTTGCGGATGGGCCGAAGGGGTAGACGAAGGAGCGGCTTTTTTGATCTCTGCAATGATCCCCACTCCTTTACCCTGTTCTTTCAGGGCCCTGATCAAGTCCCGGGGAGGCGGCTGCCGCTCAATCGCAGCCAGGAGTTCGGCCATGGGCCTGTTCTTTTTTAACTGCCTGATCTCTTCCCATTTATGAGTTACGATTTCTTTAAGCATATGCCACGCCCCCCTGCTGCACCAGGGGGTTGGCCCTGGAATAATCCTGCAGGAAACGGAGCTTCGCCAGGGCTTCCCCCGAGTCAATCGAACCTTCTGCCTGGCTCATGCCCTGGTGTAAGTTCTCCGCGATCCCCGCGACGTAGAGTGCTGCGGCACTGTTCAGCAGGACCACGTCCCTGTGGGGCCCCCTGGCGCCGTTCAACACCTGGAGGCAGATCTCGGCGGAATGCCGGGCACTTCGACTTCTCAAGGCCCGGGGTTGGACCCGCGGCAGCCCGAAATCTTCGGGGCAAACCTGGTAGGCAAAACGTTTCCCCCGCTTCACTTCAACAATGCGGGTCGGGCCCGTATTGGTCAGTTCATCCATGCCGTCTTCCCCCGATACAAGCAGGGCGTGATCGATCTCCTGCAGCCTCAACACTTCCGCCATGATCTGCATCAAACACTCGTCATAAACACCGATGACCTGGCTTGTCACGCCGGCCGGGTTGTTTAAAGGACCCAGGATGTTAAAAATGGTCCGGATTCCCAGGGCTTTCCGGGCGGGAGCCGCGTTCGCCATGGCGGGATGCAGCAGCGGTGCGTACATAAATCCGATCCCTGTCTGGTCGATGCACTCCAGGACCTGCCCGGGAGCGAGGTTGATGTTGATCCCCAGCGCTTCCAGCAGGTCGGCGCTGCCCGAACTGCTGGAAACCGAGCGGTTCCCGTGTTTTGCCACAACAGCCCCGGCACCGGCACTGACAAAGGCGCTCACCGTGGAGATGTTAAAACTCCCGCTGTAATCACCGCCGGTACCGCAAGTATCCACTAGGGGCCCTCGCCTGGGTTCGATTTTCACGCAATATTCCCGAATGGCCCGGCAGCTTCCCAGGACTTCTGCAACGGCCTCGCCCTTGCACCGCAGGGCGACCAGGCAGGCCGCCACCTGGGACTCCTTTAGCTCCCCTTCCATGATGCGGCACATCAACTGGTACGCTTCAGCAGCGGTCAAGTCTTTTCTTTGAATTAATTTTTCCAGTAATTGGCTTATCATCTTTTCCCCGGCTCAACACCGGGTTACACCTCCTCTTTGATCTTGCAGCAGTGATGCTGCCGGGACCCTCACTCTTGTCCCTAGCGCCAGTAAAGGTCCATTTTTTCCCGGGACTGCGAGCTGAACGGGGTGGTAAGAAGAGGTTTCGTCATGCGCGTGGCCAGGAGTCGGCAGTAATTCATCAGGATCCGCCCTCCATCGGGGGTGAAAAAGGACTCGGGGTGAAACTGCAGTCCGATCACCCCGGGGTATTTTTTATGGCGAACCCCCATGATATCACCCTCGGCGGTATCTGCAATAATCTCCAGTTCGTCCGGAAGGGACGACCTTTCCACCAGGAGGGAATGGTAGCGCATCACGTTAAACGGGGAAGAAATCTCCTCAAAAACTGGATCGCCGTAATGGTAGACGAAGGACGTTTTCCCGTGCATGAGCCGGGCGGCCCTGACCACCTTTCCTCCAAAGAGGGCACAGATGGCCTGGTGCCCCAGGCAAATGCCCAGCACCGGAACCCGGTCCTTGTAGTAGTCGATGGTACGCATACTCATCCCGGCACCCGGGGGCTCACCCGGGCCCGGGGAAATCACGACGCCCTCGACCGCCAGGCTGGCCAGGTCGTGCAAGTCGTAGGCATCATTGCGAAGCACCCGGGTCTCCAGCCCCATGGCCCCGAAAGCCTGGGCCAGGTTATACGTAAAGGAATCATAATTGTCAATAATTAAGAGCATGTTCTCTCTCCTCCGCTAATTGGATGGCTTTCAGGGAGCCGGCCATTTTGTGTTCTGTTTCTTCATATTCTTTAGCCGGATCAGAATCAGCAACAATCCCCGCTCCCGCCTGGACGGCAGCATATCCCCCGGAAGTAACAATGGTCCTGATGGTGATGCAGGTATCCAGCTTTCCGCCAAAGGATACATAACCGACGGCACCGGAATAAGGCCCCCTGGCCGCGGGCTCCAGTTCGGCAATGATCTCCATGGCCCGGACCTTGGGAGCCCCCGACACGGTTCCAGCGGGAAAAGCAGCCCGGATCGCGTCACCGAAACGACAGCCCGGCAAAATCGAGCCGCGAACCTCGGATACCAGGTGCATCACGTGGGAGAAGTACTCCACCTCCAGCAGCTTCGTCACTTCGACGCTGCCGTACCCGCTAATCTTTCCCAGGTCATTGCGGCCCAGGTCAACCAGCATCATGTGTTCCGCCCTTTCCTTTTCATCCCGGCTTAACTCCCTGGCCAATTCCAGGTCCCCTTTTTCATCCATGCCCCGGGGCCTCGTCCCGGCAATCGGCTTGGTGTATACCCGTCCTCTCTCCACCTTGATCAACATTTCCGGGGACGCCCCGATCAGCTGAAAACCATCCAGGTTGAAATAAAACTGGTACGGGGATGGATTCAGGCTGCGCAGGGTTCGATAGAGGGTAAAAGGGTGGCAGGATATTTTCTTGATCCTGCGGCGAGACAAAACAACCTGGAAGATCTCCCCCGCTTCAATGTATGCCTTGGCCTTCACGACAGCTTTCATGAAGTCTTCCCGCGGGAACCCGGGATCCTGCGCGAAGTACTCCGCAAAGCCCGGGGAATCCATGGTGTCGTCGCCTGTTGCGCCTTCTTCTCCTGGTGCG
>PWWY01000057.1 GCA_003561325.1 Syntrophomonadaceae bacterium
ACGCTGGTGCAGGACCTGAGAGATGCGTTAGACGGCTACCGGGAATAAATGATTCTACCACTTAACTAGAAGGCCTGTCTTAAGGAGGTAAATTCATGGAGGTGTAACACATTGGGAAAGGTGAGAGTGTACGAACTGGCCAAGGAGTTGGGCATCAACAGTAAAAAACTCATTACCGTCTTACAAGATTTAAACGTGGATGTTAAAAACCATATGAGCACCATGGAAGAAGACGTGGCGAAACGCGTCATGGAGATGCTCACCAGCGGGGAGAAGAAACCCAGCGACGACAAGGCGGCAGTGCCCGCGAAAGCGCCGGAGCAAAAAAAAGAAGCAGCTGTCCCGGTGAAAAAGAGTGTGCCCCGTAAAAAGGTGGAAAAGAAGGAAAAAACAACGCGGGAGGGCCGGAAGGCGCGAAAAGCGCGTCTTTCCAGGTTTGACAAGCCGGAAGTGGAAGAAGTCCTTCTCCTGGAAGGCAGGGTGACGGTGGGGGAATTGGCCGGCCGGCTCGATGTCCCCGTCTCGGAAATTCTGACCCGGCTCCTCGGTCTGGGGATCATCTCCAACATTAATCAGCATTTGGACGAGGAAGTCCTGGATATTCTCTCCGAGGAATTCGGCGTTCGCATCGAATTAACAGCGGACCCCGACGAGGAGGAACTGCTCAGCCTGCTGCAGGAGACCGGCGCCACGGAAGAACTGCGGTTCCGCCCCCCCGTGGTCACGGTCCTGGGGCACGTGGACCACGGCAAGACATCCCTGCTGGACGGCATTCGAGAAACCAACGTCATGGCTTCTGAAGCGGGGGGCATCACCCAGCACATTGGGGCTTACAAGGCAGTTATCAAAGACAAACAGATCGTTTTCCTCGACACGCCCGGGCATGAAGCGTTTACGGCGATGCGGGCCAGGGGCGCGCAAGTGACCGATATTGCAATTCTCGTGGTTGCTGCGGACGATGGAGTCATGCCCCAGACCATCGAAGCGATCAACCACGTTAAAGCGGCCGGAGTACCAATTATCGTGGCCATCAATAAAATTGATAAGCCCAATGCCAACATCGACCGGGTCAAACAACAGTTGGCGGAAGCCGGGCTGGTGCCGGAAGACTGGGGCGGGGATACCATCTGTGTCTACGTCAGCGCCTTGAAACGAGAAGGATTGGATGAACTGCTGGAAATGATCCTGCTGGTGGCGGAAATGGCGGAACTGAAAGCGGACTATGCGCGCCCTGCCACGGGTACCGTGGTGGAGGCGGAACTGGATAAGGGCAGGGGACCCGTGGCCACCGTGCTGGTCCAGGACGGTGTGCTGGAGGTGGGAGATCCCATCATCTGCGGCAGCGTATTTGGCAAGGTGCGGGCCATGCTGGACGAGCACGGAAAGCGCTTGAAAAAAGCGTCTCCCTCCACGCCCGTGGAAGTGCTGGGCCTCACCGGTGTTCCGCAGGCCGGCGACAGCTTCATGGTGGTCAAAGACGAAAAGCTGTCGCGGCAAATCGCGGCCAAGCGAGGGGAAAAACTCCGTGAAGCCAGCCTGCGCAAAACCCAGAAGGTCTCCCTGGATGATCTTTTCAAGCACATCCAAGACAAGGCCGTTGATTTAAATGTTATCATCAAGGCGGATGTGCAGGGATCCGCCGAGGCGTTGGCAGAATCCCTGCTAAAAATAGAACATGAAAAAGTAAATATTCGCATCATCCACAAGGCCGTGGGGGCCATTAACGAATCCGATGTCATGCTGGCCTCTTCGTCCAATGCGATCATCATCGGGTTTAATATCAGGCCAGAGCCCAATGCCAGGAAGCTGGCGGAGCGGGAACGGGTGGACATCCGGCTTTACCGGGTCATTTATGAAATCCTGGAAGATATTAAAGCCGCTTCCCTGGGCTTGCTGGAACCCGAATACCAGGAGGAGATCCTGGGCCAGGCCGAGGTCAGGCAGATCTTTAAAGTATCAAAAGTTGGCAATATCGCGGGGACGTATGTCCAGGAAGGGAAAATCCTGCGCAATGCCGGAATCCGCGTGATTCGGGATGGCACGGTCATCCATGAAGGGAAAATTGACTCCCTGAAGCGCTTCAAGGATGACGTGAAAGAAGTGAATACCGGTTTTGAATGTGGAATATTGCTGGAGAACTTTAACGATCTCAAGGAAGGGGACATCATCGAAGCCTACCACATGAAAGAAGTACCTTCTTCTTGATCATAAACTACTGCTGTTACTTGGAGGTTGGTATCTATGGCCAGGCAAAGGGTCCTGCGGATCGGAGAAGAAATCAAAAGGGAAGTCAGTGAAATACTGAGTTCGGAGCTCAAGGACCCGGGATTGAAAAAAATGACCAGCGTCACGGATGTGGACGTTTCCAGGGACCTGGGTTACGCGAAAATTTATGTCAGCATCTATGGTGATGCGGCAGACCAGGACCGCATCTTAAAAATACTGGAAAAGGCCAAGGGCTTTATTCGTTCGGAAATCGGCAAGCGCGTGCGCTTGCGCCACACACCGGAAATCGAGTTCCGCCTGGATCGCTCCATGGAATACGGTGCGCACATCGAGCAGGTATTAAAGGAGTTGGATACCGGTGATGAAAGCGGTGAAGACTAGCATGGGGCGGACAATCCGGGTGTTTGATCATCTCCTTGCGGGGTCGCAGTTTATAACGGGTGGGGATGCGCATGGAAACGATTGATCTTAAAGCGATCTTAAAAACAGTAAAACGAATCAGCATCTTTTCCCACGTCCGTCCCGATGGCGATGCCATCGGTTCGAGCCTGGGTTTGCAGCGGATCTTACACACCAATACAGGCCTTCCTGTGTACCTTTACTGTCCCGACGTGATCCCGGCGAAGTACGACTTCCTCCCCGGGGTGGAGCAATTTTTGCGGGAACTGGAGGGCAGCGTGGAACAGGACCTGGTTTTCGTCCTGGACTGCAGCGACCTGGATCGGCTGGACTACCTCAAGGAAAAAATCCAGCAGCACCCCAGGCTAATCAATATCGATCATCACGTTACAAACGACTTTTTCGGAAAATATAACCTGGTGGATACCCGGGCAGCGGCCACCGGCGAGATGCTCTATCAGCTCAGCCGGGCGTGGGGCTTCCACGTGGACTTCGAGGCCGCTTTGTGCCTCTATTCGGCCATTGTTTCGGACACCGGCTCGTTTAAATATGACAATACTACCCCGGAAACCCTGCGTATCACGGCAGAACTGCTCCAGAAAGGTGTTCAACCCTCCCTGGTGAGCCAGAGATTATTTGATGAACGGCCGTACACGACCCTGGCGCTCCTGGGCGAGGCCCTGAAATCCCTGACGCTGGATCAGGACGATAAAATCGCCTGGATGTCTATCGATGACGACGGGATCGAAAAGTGCGGGGCGAAACCTGAAGAACTCGACGGTTTTGTAAACTACCTGCGCGACATCGAGAACGTGGAGGTGGGTATTTTCTTCTACCATGCCAGGGTTGGCAACACCAAGGTCGGGTTTCGCTCGAAGTCCATGGACGTCGCACGGATCGCCTCTGCCTTCGGTGGCGGCGGGCATCCCCGGGCGGCGGGGTGTACCGTTGAAGACGAACCCTCTATGGTGATCAAGAGGGTTTTAAACGCCGTCCATGCTTTCGTGGATGAGCAGCAAAAGGAGCGTTTAATCAGGTAACGGGGGATGCAGCCGTGGATGGATTCCTGAATATCTTGAAGTTGCCGGGGATGACTTCCCACGATGTGGTTCAGCAGGCCAGGAGACGCTTCCCGAGAATAAAAGTCGGTCACGGGGGGACACTGGATCCTGCTGCAGCCGGCGTTTTGCCGCTAATGCTGGGGAAAGCGACCCGTCTCTCCTCCCGGGTGATGGTCGGGACAAAACAGTACCGCGCGGAAGTGGTCCTGGGCGTGACAACGGATTCCGACGACCTGGCGGGGGCCGTCCTCAAACGATCGTCTCCCCCCGTGATCCAGGAAGCCGAGCTGGAGCGCCTGCTGCAGACGTTTCAAGGTGAACTTCAACAGGTCCCTCCCATGTTTTCTGCGATCAAGCACCGGGGGAAGAAAATGTACCAGTATGCCCGGGAAGGGAAAGAAGTCGAGAGGAAAGAGCGGACCGTGACGGTGCATGACATTTGCCTGGTTGAATTTTTCCCCCCGGACCGGCTGCTTTTCGAAGTCAGCTGTTCCAGGGGCACCTATATCCGCACCTTGTGCCGGGACATCGGCGAGGCCCTGGGCTGTGGAGCCAGCATGTCCTTTCTCTTGCGCACAAAAGTCGGCCCCTTCCACCTGGACGAGGCCCTTTCCCTGGAAGAGATTGCCCCTCATCCCGAAGCATACCTCTTACCCCTGGATTTTCTCTTCCAGGGGGAGGAAAAGCTGGTTTTCCCTGCAGCAGACCTGCAATCTCTCTGCCGCGGCCAAACGTTACTTTTCGATGAGCCCGGGGACTTTCGCCCCGGTGTTTTGCCTCTTCCCGTTGACGGGAAAACCCTGCCGGTATATACTACAGAAGGAGAATTTGTCGCGCTGGCACGCTGGGAAAAAATCAGTGAGGGAACAGGCACCAGGTTCGCATTAACCCCGGAGCGAGTTTTCAAGCTGCTCTAGTAAAGGTGAATCGCATGGAGATTGTTTACGGGATTAACGACTATCAAAAAAACCAGGGGGGCATCGTCCTGGCCCTGGGAAATTTCGACGGTCTCCACCTGGCGCACCGGGATATTATCCAACGCACCCGGCAGGAGGCTTTGCGGAAAGCCTTAAAGAGTGTCGTTTTTCTCCTGGACCCCCATCCGGTAAAAGTCCTGTATCCCGGGAGGGAGCTGCAGCTGCTCACGACCCTGGAGGAGAAGCTGGAGAAGATCGAAGCGCTGGGTGTGGACGTGGCCATCGTGGAGCCTTTTACAGCGGAGATCTCCACCCTCTCACCCTTTTACTTCGTGGAAAAGTACTTTAAAAACCACCTCAACGTCGCAAAAGTGATCGTCGGCTATGATTATACCTTCGGTCGGAGAGGAAAGGGTACCGTCAACCACTTGTTAAGGTGGGGCGAGCAGCTGGGTTTCGAGGTGGAGATCGTCTCTCCCATCATGTACGAAAATGACGTGGTCAGCAGTTCGCTGGTGCGGGGACTCCTCTTAAATGGCGAGGTAGAGAGGGCCGCGAAGATCCTGGGTTGTTTTTACCAGCGAAAAGGCCGGGTCGTGCATGGAGACGGCCGGGGCCGGCAGGTGGGATTCCCCACGGCCAACCTGGAGATACCGGCCGACCTTTTGCTGCCGGGCAGGGGAGGCTATTTAAGCCTGGTCTTGAGGGGAGCAGAAAGGCATTTCGGATTAACCAACATCGGCACCAAACCGACGTTTTGCCAGGATAATCAAACTACCACGGAAGTGTACATCCTCGACTTCACGGGAGACCTTTATCACGAAGAATTGACCCTGTGCTTCTTACATAGAATCAGGGAAGAACGGGCGTTTGACTCCATCGCGGCCTTCAAACACCAGGTCGGCCAGGATGTTGCGGCGGCACGGAAATTCATCCGGGATGAATATGGCCCTTTACTCGAAAAGACCGGAAGCGGTCCTTGCTGCCCGATATTTACAAAGGGCGGCTGATGTGATAAAATTTCACTGACCCCGCAGGCGATGGGGTATTCTTATGTAACCTGCAGGCCATTCAAAAAAACAGGAGGTGAAATTGTTATGGCCCTTTCCAATGAAACGAAGAACAATATTATTAACCAGCACAAGCTCCACAACAGCGATACGGGTTCTCCCGAAGTCCAGATCGCCATCCTCACCACCCGCATTAACCAGCTCACCGAACACTTAAAAGTGCATAAAAAGGACTTTCACTCCCGGCGCGGTTTGCTCAAGATGGTGGGGAAGCGCAGGGGGTTGCTCAACTATTTGAAGGCCCGTGATCCCAACCGTTACATGGAAACGATTCAACGCCTGGGACTTCGGAAGTAAATTTTTTACTTGCAAAAGCGGGGATTACCCGCTTTTCTGAGATGAAAGGGGCAAGGATATTTGGAAATATATAAGATGAACTTGAAAGGCAGACCGTTTTCCATGGAGACAGGCAAGTACGCCAAGCAGGCCGGCGGAGCCGTGATGGTCAGGTACGGAGATACCTCCCTGCTGGTTACGGCTACGGCCTCAAAGGAGCCCCGGGAAGGGGTTGACTTCCTTCCCATGACCGTAGATTACGAGGAAAGGCTCTATGCCGTGGGGCGTATTCCCGGTGGGTTTATTAAAAGGGAAGGAAGGCCCACGGAAAAGGCAACCCTGGCCGCCAGACTGACAGATAGACCGGTTCGCCCACTCTTCCCGGAAGGATTTAACCCCTCCATCCACATCGTGTCCACGGTTTTGTCCATCGACCAGGATTGTGTCCCGGAACCTCTGGCCATCACGGGAGCTTCCGCGGCCTTGTGCATATCGAATATCCCCTTCCGGGGACCCATCGCTGCCGTGAACGTGGGACTCATTGACGGTGAGCCCGTGGTCAACCCCACCGTGGCCCAGAGTGAAAACAGCCTCTTGAACTTGATGGTGGCGGGTACCGAAGACGCGATCATGATGGTGGAGGCCGATGCCGAAGAAATATCGGAAGAAGAGATGCTGGAAGCGATCATGGCCGGCCACGAGGTGATCAAGGAGCTAATCCAGCTGCAAAAGGACATGATGGAGCATCACGCCAGGGAAAAAATTGAATTCCAACCTTTTTCGCCGGATCCGGATGTCGAGCGTGCCGTCAGGGAGTACTGCCAGGATAAGGTAGCCGCGGCGCTAAAAACGGAAGAAAAGCTGCAGCGCGAAACGGCCCTGGACGAAGTCAAAAAAGAAACCCGTGAGCACTTCGCGGAGCAGTACCCGGATCACGAGCGAGATGTCAAGGTGACCATCCAGGACGTGATCAAAAAAAGCCTGCGCTCCATGATCTTATATGAGCAGGTCAGGCCAGACGGGCGCGGGTGGGAGGAAATCCGTCCCATCTCCTGTGAAGTGGAATTGTTTAGAAGAACCCACGGCTCGTCCCTGTTTACCCGGGGACAGACCCAGGTGATCAATATCTGCACCCTGGGCGCCCTGCGCGACATGCAGATCCTGGACGGCCTGGGGATTGAAGAGTCCAAACGGTTCATCCATCACTACAACTTCCCGCCGTACAGCGTCGGCGAAGCAGGGTTCATGCGAGGACCCGGGCGCAGGGATATCGGTCACGGTGCCCTTGCGGAACGCGCCCTGGAAGCCGTGATCCCCACCGAAGAAGATTTTCCCTATACCATCCGGCTGGTTTCCGAGGTAATCGAGTCCAACGGCTCCACGTCCATGGGGAGTGTTTGCGCGGGCGCCCTCTCCTTAATGGACGCCGGTGTTCCCATTATAAGGCCGGTGTCGGGCATCGCCATGGGCTTAATCATGGAAGGGGAAGACGTGGCCGTCCTTTCTGACATCCAGGGCGTCGAGGATTTCCTCGGGGACATGGATTTTAAAGTAGCCGGCACCGAAGAAGGAATCACGGCATTGCAGATGGATGTCAAGATCAAGGGACTTTCGCGAAAAATCTTGCAAGAAGCCCTGGGAAGAGCCCGGGAAAGCTACCTGTTCATCCTGCGCAAAATGCTGGATGCCATCAGCGAGCCCCGGCCGCAGCTTTCCGAATTTGCACCGCGGATTACCACGATCCAGATTGAGCCGGAGAAAATTCGCGACGTGATCGGCCCCGGCGGCCGCATCATTAACAAGATCATCAGCGAAACCGGTGCAGAAATCAACATTGAACCCGACGGCCGGGTGTTCATCGTGGCCACCGACTTCAAGGCCGGGGAAAAAGCAGAAGAAATCATCAGGGGTCTCACCGCCGATGTTGAACCCGGGAAATTGTATTTGGGGAAAGTTACCCGCACGGAGAAATACGGTGCCTTCGTGGAAGTGCTGCCCGGTAAAGAGGGCCTGGTCCATATTTCCCACCTGGATCACCAGCGGGTTAACAAGACAGAAGATGTGGTCAACGTGGGAGACCAGGTCACGGTAAAAGTACTTGACATCGACGACAGGGGTCGCATCAACCTCTCGCGTAAAGAGGCTCTGCCTCCCGACAAAGAGGGTGGTTCCAAGAGCCAGGAGCACGAGCGAGACAGGCACGACCAGGGGAGGTTTTCCCGGGACCGGGACCGGGATCACAAAAACCGCCGACACGCGCATAAGAAGCATAAACCTGACTAGGGTTTATGTTTTTTTTTGAGCATTTTTTGAGCAGGGGATCCCGGCCAAATGCGGCCGCCGGCGCCCCTGGAACCCAATGGATGAGGAGGCAACAACTTGCAGCCAGCCGTTAAAGTCTTGGTTAAAAAACTCCCTCACGCTGCGCACCTGCCCCTGCCCGGCTACATGACACCCGGTTCTTCAGGGATGGATCTCTTTGCCGCCATTGAGCAAGCGCGCGAACTGCCCCCCGGCACGTTCCAGCTCATTCCTTCGGGCATTGCCCTGGCTCTTCCCCCGGGTTACGAGGGACAGGTCAGGCCGCGGAGCGGACTTGCCGCCAAACATGGACTGACCCTCTTAAACAGCCCCGGCACAGTTGATGCCGATTATCGCGGAGAGATCAAGATGATCTTGATCAACCTGGGCGCCGCAACCTACAAGCTGCAGCCGGGGGAACGCATCGCCCAGCTGATCGTGACCCAGGTAGCCCGGGCGGTCCTGGAAGAACGCGATGAATTGCCTCCGTCCCTGCGCGGTGAAGAGGGTTTTGGGCATACGGGGAAGTTCAGGAAATAAGAATCCGCCTGCCTCTTATACAGAAAGCACTTATACAGAATGGAGTTTGAAAAGCCCCCTTTCTTCTGATATAATTTACTAGGGCACTGCAGTTAAACCGGCTATTTCTAAAGTTTGCGGCAGCCCCGTGGGCAGGAAAGAAGTAACG
>PWWY01000070.1 GCA_003561325.1 Syntrophomonadaceae bacterium
ATCAACGGCATCCTTTCCCATGTCGTGACCGTGATGCAGGGGCAATGGCACAGCGAGCCGGGAAAGATCCATTGCTTGCTGGGACCTTGCATTCAGCCCTGCTGCTATGAAATCGGGGAGGAAGTCGAAGAGACCGCGGCAAATTCTCCCTGGTCCAGGCAGATCGTCTTCAAGGAAGGCCTGCGGGCAGGCCGGCGTCACCTGGATCTCACGGAAACGAACCGCCAGATCTTGCAAGAATCCGGGATTAAAAAGGAACACATTTTTGCCAGCCAATACTGTACCTGCTGTTGCGAGGAATTCTTTTACTCTTACCGCAGGGTCGGTGGCCAGCCGACGGGAAGCTTGATGGGTTTGATCTTTTTGACCGGCTAACGGTCCCAGGCGGGACTGCTTTTCAATCTTGCCAGTCAGGGTGAGATGATATGAGGCAAAAACGAAAAGGGAGCCATTTGAAGGTCGTTCCGGGAAGAGGGACGGGACACAAGGGACTTGTTGAGCTCAGCCGGCGCCCTTTATATGTCCTGCTCTTGTTTTTGGCGCTGTTCCTGCTGGCCCAGATCCTCATCGGCTGGGGGTGGGGCACCCTGAGCCGTTCGCTGATCAAAACGGAGATGGTCGTGGAAGGAACGTACGAGAAGACCCTGGATCTTTGGGGGATGATTGCCTTCCGCGAGGAGATTATTCTTGCGCCCGCATCGGGTTTTGTGTATTATTATGTTGAAAATGGAAAAAGAGTTCCAGCGGGCAAAGAGATTGCCGTAGTTTCAGAGTTCCCCCTGGGCCAGCGCGCCGATACTCCGGATGATCCCGAAAACGGGGCCCTGCTGCAGCAATTTAAGAACTGGCTGCTGCACGAGGAAGAAGAGCAAGCGGAAGATTATTCCCACCTTTTCCCGGGCCGGGAAGCGGTAGGCCTGCATACTCCTTCCGCTGGTGTTGTGAACCTGGTGATTGATGGTTGGGAAGAGTATGGACCGGACTCCGTCTTCGTGTATCTTTCAGAGGAGGAGTACCGGGATAAGATAACCGAACCCGAAATCATGTACTCCGGGAAACAGGTGTATCGCGGTCAGCCGCTGCTGCGGGTGGTGGATAACTACGCCTGGTACTACAGTGCCGTATTGCCTTCAGCCGTGGGGGAGGCCCTCGCTGACAGGGAACGGGGAACCCTCTATTTTGCTTTCGAGCCTGATGAGCCGGTGGATATTCAACGGGTTGAAGCAGAGCGTCGGGCTGATGGCGATTATGAAATTACCTGGCAAGTTGATTGTAAAGTCGGTGATTACCTGGTTCAAAGGTGGGCGGCCGCGGAGCTTGTTTACGATACAGAGCAGGGAATTCTCTTGCCCAGGGACGCTTACTGGAAGCAGGATGGGGTTGACGGGGTCTTTGTCATCGAACACGGGAGAGTGCAGTTCCTTGAAGTGGAGCTGCTCGGGGTACAGGAAGACCATTTCCTGGTAACGGGGTTGAGCCCCTATCAACAGGTTGTGCTGAACCCGGGCCGGGTTCGCGAGGGCCAACGTTTTCGCCCCTAGCCGGGGCTGTTGACAGCAAAGGAGGGGATAGATCCCTTGGCCATGCAAGAAAGCTTGCAGCAGGTTTACCAGCGGTTGCGGCGAGCGGCTGCCCGGGCCCATGTGGCCTGGGAAACCATTCCCCTGGTCGCCGTGACCAAATCAGTGCCTGGATCAGCCATAGAACAAGCCTGGAAGTTGGGGGTCCGGCATTTTGGAGAAAACCGGGTCCAGGAAGCCCTGCCCAAGATCTCTTCCCTGCCACGGGAGATTACCTGGCACTTTCTGGGGCACCTCCAGACCAATAAAGTCCGCCAGGTGGTGGAACACTTCCAGTTCGTGCAATCCCTGGACCGGATGAAGCTGGCCCGTGCCCTGCAGAAAGAGGGAGAAAGCAGGGGGAAGATGATCGAGGTTCTCCTCCAGGTGAATATCGGTGATGAAAGAAGCAAATCAGGATTTCACCCCGATGAAGTTGAAGAGGCCCTGGTAGAAATTTCTGCGTTCTCCCATCTACGCGTCCAGGGTCTGATGGCCATACCGCCTTACTTTCCAGACCCGGAAGAAGTTCGCCCGTACTTCCAGAAAATGAATGGGTTTTTCCGGGAAATCCGCATCCCAAATGTGCAGATGAACTATCTATCCATGGGCATGACCCACGACTTTGAAATCGCCGTGGAAGAAGGGGCCAACATGATTCGACTGGGCACAGCGCTGTTCGGCGAGCGCACGGATTAACGGTAGGATACTTAATCGCTAAAGGGGGAATAACCATGCGGTTTTGGGAGCGAATTATGCATGCCCTGGGGTTGATCGAGGTAGAAGCAGACCCCGGTGATGACGATAGTTTTGAGGAAAGACAGGTCGTGAAGCGCGGGAATGTTGTTAAATTTCATCCTCCCGATGAGAATTATAAACTGATCTTAAGCAAGCCCGGGGGATTTCCCGAAGTAGAAGATATTGCCGGGTATTTAAAGGGCAGGAAGCCCGTGGTCTTAAACCTGGAAAACCTCGACAGCACCGAAGCCAGGCGGACAGTTGATTTTTTAAGCGGCGTTGTTTTTGCCTTGAACGGATCATCGCAAAAAATTAACGGTCATATCTTTGTTTTTGCCCCGGCGGGGGTGACCTTGAGCGCAGATGTAAAATCCCGGATTGTCAGGCATGATGACCGGATTACGGAGATAGACCCGTACTTTAAAGATTAAGAGGACTGAACCATGCTCCCGGGGGAAAGTGCTTTGCTTTTGCTTGCAATTAGCTGCCCGTGGCAAATCCCGGGAGCCGAAGGATAGCAGGACAGGGAAAGAGGGACTCCCGGGCCAGTTTTAGCTGGAAGGCAACATTTTCCTCCCACCTGGTTAGCTGTCCACCGGGCTTGCCCAACCAACCCGGTAAAACCATCACAAACAACAGGCATCTAGGGGGTGAGCAGCATTTTTATTCGAGACATGATCATTGCATTTTTCGATATCCTGCTAATTTTGATCATCATCCGCATTATCCTGAGCTGGTTCCCGATCAATCCGTACGGCAACCCGACATTGATGAACATCATCCACTTTCTTAAAAATCTGCCGGAGCCTTTTTTGGCTCCTTTCCGCAGCATCATCCCCCCGTTAAGAATGGGCGCGGGCTACCTGGATCTCTCGCCTATCATTGCCATTTTTGTGCTGAGAATCATCCGCAACCTCTTGTTAAGTTTTCTTTAAGCACGGTTTTTCTTGTTCAAATTCCGTGAGACGAGAGGAATAACGGAAAACATAGGAGCGTTTCCAGGGGAAAGGTTATGCCTGGTAATGATCATCTGGAGGAAGTGTCGATGCATGAAGACAGCACCTTGAACCAGGTGCACCTGACCGATAAAAAATGGGTCGCGTATTTTGAATCCCTCTTGCAAAAGGTTGCAGAAGAACACGTGGAAGCCTGCACGCCCTTTGCCGACCCCAGGCAGCAGCAGATTTCCGGGGACATCGCCCGGAATTATCCGGACCTGAAGTGCGCTTTTTGGGGTGGCACGGCCGAAGCGGAAAGGGCCCGGATCTGTATTTCTCCCTTTGCCGAACTGCGCACAACGCCATCCCGGCAGGTCAGCTGCCTGGAAGTGAGAGGCAAATTCCCGGCCCAGACCCTGAACCACAGGGATTTTTTGGGTGCCGTCCTGGGCCTGGGCATTCGGCGGGAGATGGTGGGCGATATTTATTATGCGGGGTCCGATGCGGCGTACATCCTGCTCTGTGCGGAACTGGGCCCTTATGTGTGCCAACATCTGCAGGAAGTTGGCCGGTATCAGGTCGAAGCCCGGTTGCTGGAGCTGGAAGATTTGGACCGGGAACTTCCACCGCGGCGGGTGAAAGAAGTCAAAGGAACGGTTCCTTCGCTGCGGGTAGACACGGTGGCCGGGCTGGGCTTTGGGCTTTCCCGCTCCAAGATCGCCCCCTTGATCAGGGGAGGCCAGGTCAAAGTAAATTACCAGCTGGTCAGCCAGCCCTCCCGCCCCGTTGCCGTGGGCGACATGATCTCCCTGGCCGGTAAAGGGAGAATCGAGCTGATCTCCTCCCGGGGGAAAACCCGCAAAGGACGTATCCACCTGCTCATTCACCGCCTGGTGTAAGAAATTTTTAAACGGGGCAGGAATAACGGCAAAGCTGTCGAAATGCCTAAAAATAGAAATGAATCAGCGGCCTGGTGGATCAGTGAAGGAGGGAGATGATGAGAATAACCCCGATTGACATCCAAAACAAGGAGTTTGAAAAAACTTTTAGGGGATACAAGCAGATCGAGGTGGACGAGTTTCTGGAACAGGTTGCCAAGGATTTTGAGCAGGCGATCAAGGAAAAAATGGCCCTGGAAGATAAGGTGCAAATGACCGAAGAGAGGCTGGCCCAATACCAGAAACTGGAAACCACGCTTCATAACTCCATCATTGTGGCCCAGGAGACAGCGGAAGACATCAAGCGGAATGCCAGCAAAGAGGCCGAACTGATTCGCCGGGAGGCGGATAAAGAGGCGCAAAGAACCATCGAAGAATCCAGGTATAAGGCCAGCCGCATCCTGGCAGAGCACGAGGAAATCTACAAGCAGGCCCAGATCTTTAAACTGCGTTTCCGCTCCTTCATTGAAGCCCAGCTGGCTTCCATGGAACTGGAAGACTGGCTGCACGTTGAAAACGAAGAGGATGAGATGCGGCAGCGATCGGGAGAGGCCGAATAAACACGAGCCTGTTCTTTCAACGGCCGGCAGCCTGTCGAGGCTGTGCGAGGAGAGCTGCCTGGAAAACGCCCCTTGTTTTTGTCTCGCGCATGATAACCGCATAGCGTTCACCTTCTAACAAGGTTTGAAGAGGCGATGAATGGGAGAGTAAGCATGGTGCTTCTTTTCACAGCGATCCGGGGTTGGTGAGAGCCCGGAAAGACGCCCATGACGAAGATCACCCGGAAGCTTTTGCTTCAAAAAGGCGGTATGTCCCCAGTAGAAGCAAACGTAGGCAGGCTGCGTTAAAGCCATTGAGAGGTTACATGGAGTCACACAAGTGTAACAACCAGGGTGGTACCGCGAGAAAGTCTCGTCCCTCAAGGCGAGATTTTTTTCATGAAACTACAATTCACGTGAGGAGGCTTGGGCCTGGACCGCAAGGAGTGGCAGCAAGACCCGTCAGGGCTTTCTGCCCGGGCCGCACAGGAGATGGATTACAGCAAGACGTTAAACTTACCGCAAACGGAATTTCCCATGAAGGCGGGTCTACCCCGCAAGGAACCGCTGATCCTGGAAAAATGGGAGCAGGTGGAGCTGTTTCAAAAAATGGGACGTCTCAGGAAAGACGCCCCTGCATTTGTGCTCCACGATGGCCCCCCGTACGCCAACGGCAATATTCACATGGGCACGGCGTTAAATAAAGTGCTTAAAGACATGATCAATCGCTACAAGTTCATGAAAGGATTTCACGTCCCTTATGTCCCCGGTTGGGACACCCACGGTTTACCCGTGGAACACCAGGGGATCAAAACCCGGCAAGTAGACCGGAAAAAAGTTTCGGACCTGGAATTTCGCAGGATGTGCCATGATTATGCCCTGCATTACCTGGATGTCCAGCGGGAACAGTTTAAACGGCTCGGTGTCTTCGGTGATTGGGAAAACCCGTATGTTACCCTGAAGCCGTCCTTTGAAGCCCGGCAGGTGGGTGTTTTCGGAGAAATGGCGAAAAAAGGTTTCATCTACAAGGGTTTGAAGCCGGTATACTGGTGCTCCCAGTGTGAAACGGCCCTGGCCGAGGCCGAGGTTGAGTATATGGAGAAACGATCTCCGTCCATTTATGTCAAGTTTCCGGTTGTGGATGCGCGAAACAAGTGGGGAAACAACTGTGAGCCGGCCTATGTATTGATCTGGACCACGACACCCTGGACCATTCCCGCCAACATGGCCATTGCCCTGCATCCGGAAGAGGAATACCTGCTGGTGAAGAGCGGGACAGAGTATCACCTCCTGGCCCGGGAGATGGTTGAACACGTGGAAACTGAAACAAAAGCCCGGCTGGGGGAGGTTTGTGCCAGCTTTCAAGGCACCGAGCTGGAAGGGATCATCTGTCAGCACCCCCTGTACCAGCGACAGTCCCCCATCGTGCTGGCCGACTACGTATCCATGGACCAGGGGACCGGTTGTGTGCACACGGCCCCGGGGCACGGCCAGGATGATTACGAAACCGGGCTGCAGTATGAACTTCCGGTTTTTGCGCCCCTCGATGAGAAGGGCTTTTTTACCGAGGCCGCCGGTGAATTTTCAGGGCTTTCGTTTTCGGAAGGGAATAAAGCAGTGACCCAGGCCCTGGAACGGGAACAGGCGCTGTTAAACCTTTCCTTCATTTCACACCAGTACCCCCACTGCTGGCGTTGCAAAAAAGAAGTTATTTTCCGGGCCACGGAGCAGTGGTTTGCCTCTATCCAGAAATTCAGGGCTGAGGCCCTGCAGGCGGTACAAGATGTGCACTGGATCCCGGCCTGGGGTGAAGGAAGAATGAAAAACATGATCGTCGACCGCCGGGACTGGTGTATTTCCAGGCAGCGAGTTTGGGGGGTACCTTTGCCCATCTTCTACTGTGACGAGTGTGATGAAACGATATTAAACGAAACGAGTATTACCGCCGTGCAGGAAATATTTGCCCGGGAGGGGTCTGATGCCTGGTTCAAGTATGATGCAAAAGACATTTTGCCTCCCGGCTATCGGTGCGACCACTGCGGCAGCGATGCTTTCCGCAAGGAAAAAGACATCATGGATGTTTGGTTTGATTCCGGCTCCAGCCATGCTGCCGTGTTGGAAGTCCGGGAGGACCTCACCTGGCCGGCTGATCTTTACCTGGAAGGCAGCGACCAGTTCCGCGGGTGGTTCCAGTCGTCCCTGCTAACCGCCGTGGCAACCCGGGGTAAGCCTCCCTTTAAAAGTGTATTATCCCACGGTTGGGTGGTCGACGGTGACGGCCGGAAAATGTCCAAATCCCTGGGCAACGTGATCGCGCCGGAAGAAATCATTGAGCAGTACGGTGCGGATATCCTGCGCCTCTGGGTTTCCAGCGCCGATTTTACCAGCGACATTCACCTCTCCAGCGGGATTATCAAGCAGCTGACCGAAGTCTACCGGAAGATCCGCAACACCTGTCGGTTTCTAATGGGGAACCTGCATGATTTTAACCCGGCAAAAGATGCTGTCGCCTACAGCCAGCTGGAAGAAATCGATCGCCTGATCCTGCACCGCTTGAAAAAATTGACCGACAGAACGGACCAGTCCTTTAAACATTACGAGTTTCACCAGGTCTTCCACGCGGTGCACAATTTTACCGTTGTCGATCTCAGCAACTTTTACATGGATGTGCTTAAAGACCGGCTTTACGTCCTGGAGGCCGATGCTCCCTCACGACGGGCGGCCCAGACCGTCCTCGCTGAGCTGCTGCAGGTTTTAACCTGCCTGATCGCCCCGGTCCTTCCCTTTACGGCTGATGAAATCTATGCCCACATACCCTATCAAGAAGACGAAAGCGTGATCCTGTCGAAATGGCCCGTGCTCCCGGAAGAATACCTGGATGAAGAGCTGGCACAGCGCTGGGAGGTATTAAGCGAACTTCGAGACGAGGTGAACCGGGTCCTGGAAAAAGCCAGGCGGGATAAAACCATCGGGAACTCCCTGCAGGCCCACGTGGACCTGTTCCCCGGTCCGGATCTTTATGCGCGGTTGCAACCATACGATTCCCAGCTGGCCAGCATTTTTATCGTTTCGTCCTGCCGGCTGCACGAACCGACCTCTCCTCCAGGGGAGCAGGCGGAAAGGGCCAGAAACCTGGATTTGCAGCTGGCCGTCAAAAAAGCGGCAGGGGAAAAATGCACCCGCTGCTGGATGTACTGTCCTTCGGTAGAACAGGCTCAAAAATACCCGGAAATTTGCCGGCGCTGTGCTGCGATTCTCGATAAAATGGAAGCTTAATCATGCCGGGGCAGGTAAGTTGAGCTGGAGAAAATGGGTGGTCAGGGTATGATTTCTAAGGTGCGCCTGGGCTTGAAAGCGTTTTTGAGCGTGGTTTTCCTGGTCATGCTGGTTGACCAGGTTTCCAAAACTTATGTGATCAGCAGGATGCAGCCCGGAGATTCGCTGCCGCTGATTCCCGGCATCTTTCACCTTACCTACGTGCGCAACCCGGGGGCAGCCTTTGGCATCCTGGCCCATCAAACCACGTTTTTTATCGTGATCTCCCTGCTG
>PWWY01000196.1 GCA_003561325.1 Syntrophomonadaceae bacterium
ACGCCTGAGCTGCACCAGGCGATTACGCTGTTGCAATTTTCTTCCCTGGAATTGGTGGATTATATCCAGGAAGAAATTACAACCAACCCACTTCTAGAGATCCAGGAAAAAGAGGAAAGCGATGAAAGTGGCGCCAACGGCAAAGATACGGAGGCAATCCCCGATCCTCTCGACAAAAATGAAAAAGCTCCGTTCGAGTGGGAAGACTATTTTCGCGACCAGGAACCCTATTATCATCGCAGAACACCAGGGACTGATCTCCAGGAACGTGAGTCATCATCGTTTGAACACTATGTTTCAGGGGAGAACACGCTCCACGAACACCTGAATTTTCAACTCCTCATATCTACGGTGGAGAAAAAACTGCGAGTCATCGCTGAATACCTCATCGGCAACCTGGATGCCAATGGTTACCTGCAGGGAGTTGTAGCAGAACATGCTCACTACCTGGGCATGACGGAACATGAAGTGGAAGAAGCCCTGGTTCTTGTGCAGTCTTTTGACCCGGCAGGTGTGGGGGCCCGAACCTTGCAGGAATGCCTGCTGCTTCAGATCAAGACACGGGAAAATGTTCCCGCCCTGGTCGAAATCGTAATCCGCGATTATTTGCCCGGGATCGCCAGGGGGAATTTTCGCGAGATGGCCCAGCAGTTGGAGGTAAACAAGAAAGACCTGCAAGGAGCCGTGGATCTGATCCGGGGCTTGAACCCCAAGCCGGGAGCCAACCTCGGTGGTGCGGGGGAAACCAAGTACATTGTCCCCGATGTCATCGTGGAAAAAGTTGAGTCGGAATACGTGATCCTGATTAATGATAATGTCCCCAACCTGGTGATCAGCCCGTTTTACCGCAGCCTGCTGCAAAAACAAGAGGAAGGACTAAGCAGCTATATTAAGAAGCGCCTGGACAGCGCCCTTTGGCTGATCAAAAGCATCGAACAGCGCAGGCAAACGCTCTACCGGGTAACCGGCGAAATCATCGAGATCCAAAAAGCGTTCCTGGAGAAGGGGATTCGTTAC
Organism: Syntrophomonadaceae bacterium; assembly: GCA_003561325.1. Lineage (GTDB taxonomy): Bacteria > Bacillota > Dethiobacteria > DTU022 > UBA8154 > SKMY01. Next base: position 1,018 of record PWWY01000196.1, read on the forward strand.
CTTCGCCCCTTGACATTAAAGGAGATTGCCGACAAGGTCGGCATCCATGAGTCTACGGTCAGCCGGGCTACCTCAAACAAATATGTCCAGACACCGCGGGGCCTCTATCCCTTGAAGTTTTTCTTCTCCAGCGGGATCCACGGTATCGCAGGGGAGTCGCATTCTGTTTTGAGCATCAAGTCCTGCCTGCGTGAGTTGGTAGAGAATGAAGATCCCGCCTTGCCGCAGAGCGACCAAAAATTAGCTGAAATGCTGAAAGCCCAGGGAATGAAGGTGTCGCGCAGAACGATTACAAAATATCGGGAAGAGTTGGGCATACCCGCATCGTTTAAAAGGCGAAGGGTTTAACCATGTATAAAGAGCCCGGACGAACTCTCAACATGAAGTGGGTCAAAAACAGCCTCCCGGGTCTTTTTTTGACCCACTTTTCATTGTATAATAATAGCTGTGATGCCTGAAGGGGTTCATGGAAAGAAGACCGCGCAAGACGGTCGTTCTCTAAGATTCTCTAGACGAAGGAGGCAGGATTCATGACGGTTAAAGTCGGTATCAACGGTTTCGGCAGGATTGCCAAAGCCTGCCTGCGGGCCTCGCTGGATCACCCCGGGCTGGAGGTTGTGGCGGTTAACAGCACGAGAGATCCAAACCTGTTAGCCCATTTGCTCCAGTATGATTCCGTTTACGGCACGCTGGGAGTTTCTGTCGAAGCCGAGGATCAAAACCTGGTGGTAAATGGAAGGCGCATTCATATCCTGGCCCAGCGCGATCCGGCCCTCCTACCGTGGGGGGACGTTGGCGCTGACCTGGTCCTGGAGGCAACGGGTGCATTCAATACGAAAGGGGAGGCCTCAAAGCACCTAAACGGGGGTGCGAAGCGGGTGATCATAACGGCTCCGGGCAAAGAAGTGGACCAGACCATCGTCATGGGCGCAAACGAGGAAAGCTATGATCCAGAACGGCATTACGTGGTTTCCAACGCCTCCTGTACCACAAACTGCCTGGCTGTTGTTGCCCGGGTCTTACAGGATGAGGTTGGGCTGAAAAGAGGCCTGATGCCCACGATCCATTCCTATACCAATGACCAGGAACTGCTGGATATATCCCACAAGGATTTTCGACGGGCCCGCGCCGCGGGAGTTTCGATGATCCCCACGACGACGGGTGCAGCCCGCAATGTTGGGCTGGTCCTGCCTGCTCTCCAGGGCAAAATCAATGGGATGGCGGTGCGCGTACCTACGTTTACGGTCTCCATGGTGGACCTGGTGGCAGAACTGGAGAGCAGCGTCTCGGCGGAGAACTTGAATTCTATTTTCCAGGAAGCTGCGGAAAACCAGCTCCAGGGCTACCTGGATGTTTCCTACCAGCCGTTGGTTTCCATCGATTACCGGCAAAATCCTCACTCTGCAATTGTTGATGCTCTTTCCACCATGGTGTTGGAAGAACGCATGGTGAAAGTGATTGCCTGGTATGACAATGAATGGGGCTATTCGCAGCGAGTGCTCGATTTGGCGACGCATATGGCAGGCCAGGGGCTTTAGACGAACAGATCCCTAAATGCATGGGGCAATATAAACCTGATAACTAATCACAGATTGGGGTGCATCCGATTTTGTCCAGGTTAACCTTGAAAGATCTCGATGTGAAGGGGAAAAGAGTGTTTGTGCGGGTTGATTTCAATGTCCCACTCAGTGATGGCCGTGTCATGGATGACTCCAAGATACTGGCTGCGCTCCCCACCCTGCGCTACCTGGTGGAGGCGGATGCCCGGGTGATCGTCGCTTCACACCTCGGACGTCCCAAGGGAAAAATAGTCAGTTCCCTCCGCATGGATCCCGTCGCTCGACGACTTTCGGAATTACTGGGGCAGAAGGTAGAAAAGATAGACTCCGTGGCGGGAGAAGAGGTGGAAGCCCGGGTCCAACAGCTTACTCCCGGTTCCATCCTGCTGCTGGAAAATGTTCGGTTTGACCCGGGTGAAGAGGAAAATGATCCTGCTTTCGCTGCCTCCCTGGCCCGCCTGGCCGATATTTTTGTAAATGATGCCTTTGGGACCGTTCATCGGGCTCACGCTTCTAATACCGGTATCGCCGCTTATATGCCAGCCGTGGCGGGAATGCTGATGGAGCGGGAAATGAGCTACCTGAACCGCAGCAAGGAAAATCCGGCACGGCCCCTGGTAGCCATCCTGGGCGGGAGAAAAGTAGCCGATAAGATCGGCGTGATCCGGCATTTTTTGGAGCAGGTGGACAGCCTGCTCCTGGGTGGCGCCATGGCCAATACTTTTTTAAAAGCGCAGGGATATTCCGTGGGAAAGTCCCTCTATGAAGAAGATAAGGTCGAGGTGGCCGCGGAACTGCTTCAAGAAGCCCTGGGGAAATCAGCGAAAATTGTGCTGCCTGAAGACGTAATGGTCGTGGAAGATTTAATAGCCCACGCACCTTTTCGGGTCGTGAAGGTAAGTGAAATCCCCGCGGGCTGGATGGCAGTGGATCTCGGACCAAACACCGTGAAGCGGTTCGAAGCGATTATCCAGGAAGCAAAAATGGTCCTATGGAACGGGCCCCTGGGCGCCTACGAGTTTCCTCCCTTTAATCGCAGCACAGAGCAGATCGCTCGCGCCCTGGCAGAGGCTGAGGCAGAAACCATTGTGGGGGGAGGCGACATCATGGCGGCGCTGGAAAGAATTGGACTGGCCCATAAAATGACGCACCTCTCCACGGGAGGCGGAGCAGTGCTGGATTTCTGGGAAGGCAAGCCGCTTCCGGGACTGGAAGCGATCGATCATGACCCCAATAACAGGTATTCGACCGACAGCAGTGAGTGAATCCCATGGAGGAGAAAGATAGGGATGAGACAGCCTGCCATTATTGCCAACTGGAAAATGTATAAAACCCTGACCGAAGCGGAAGAATTCCTGCAGCGCTTCCCCGAAGAATTGGGGCATGTTAGCGGGATTGAAATGATCATTTGTGCCCCCTTCGTGGCCCTTGCCTCTCTATCCCGCCAGATGGAGGGCACCTCTTTGATCCTGGGCGCGCAAAATATGCACTGGGAAAAGGACGGGCCTTTTACCGGGGAGATATCCCCCCTCATGTTGCGGGAGGTGGGCGTGCGCTATGTGATTCTCGGGCACTCGGAGCGGAGAATGCACTTCAGTGAAGACGACGAAATTGTAAACAAGAAAATCAAGTCGGCTTTTACCTTTGGCCTGAGTCCCATCTTATGCGTAGGGGAAAGCCTGGAGCAGCGAGAGAGGGGACAAACGGATGCTGTGCTGGCGCAGCAGGTCCGCAAGGCCCTTGATGGTTTGCATCCTCGGGAAGAAGAGATGTGGGGTCGACTCGTCGTGGCTTACGAACCGGTTTGGGCCATTGGTACGGGTAAGCCCGCCGGGGGTGCGGATGCGGAACAGGCTGCTGAAGTCATTCGACTTGCTCTCCAGGAACAGTTGGGGCAGGAGCTGCCTACAAAGATCCGCGTTATCTATGGAGGCAGTGTCAACGAGGCGAACATCACCGAATTTAGCTCCAGGCCCGCCATTGATGGAGCCCTGATCGGCGGCAGCAGCCTGAAGGAGCAGAGCTTTGCCCGCATGATCCAGGCGGTTTATCACGAGAGGAGAGGATAAAATTGCATGCTGCAGGAAAGAAACCCCTGGTCTTTTTGATTATCATGGACGGCTGGGGGTTAAATGGCAATGATGATCGAAATGCCATCTCCCGGGCCAATACTCCGCAGATGGACCAACTGTATCGCCGTTTCCCTTGCAGCAGGCTGGTAGCCAGCGGAGAAGCTGTCGGGCTCCCGCAAGGTCAAATGGGAAATTCCGAGGTAGGTCACCTGAACCTGGGTGCCGGCCGTATCGTCTACCAGGAACTGGTGCGGATCAGCAAGGCGATTGAAGAAGGAAGTTTTTTTCAAAACGAAATATTAATCCAGGCCATGGAACACGCGACCCGGAAAAATTCTTCCCTTCACTTGATGGGACTGCTCTCCGACGGAGGGGTGCACAGCCTCAACAGGCACCTTTATGCCCTGCTGGATATGGCGGATCGGCTGGACGTGAAGCGCGTTTATGTTCATGCGATCCTGGATGGCCGGGATACCCCACCGGTTAGCGCCCGGCAGTATCTCGAAAAACTGGAGAGCAAGCTGGCGGGCCAGGACCGTGCTGCCCTGGCTACCCTTGCCGGCAGGTATTATTCCATGGATCGGGATCAGCGCTGGGAGCGGACAGAGCGAGCATACCGGGCATACGTGTACGGTGAAGGATTCCGGGCGGACAGCAGCCTGCAGGGATTAAGCGCGGCTTATGAGCGGGGGGAAACGGATGAATTCGTTTCCCCGACGGTGATTACCGCGGCAAACGGAGAGCCGCTGACAAACGTGCAAGCAGGCGACGCGATCATCTTTTTTAATTTTCGCTCGGACCGGGCCAGGCAGATCAGCCAGGCTTTCGTGGATCCCTCTTTTTCCCATTTTAACCGGGGCCCATCCCCGCCTTTCCCGCACTTCACCTGCTTGACAGAATACCATCCCCAGCTGGATCTTCCCGTGGCCTTTCCTCCCGTCTACCTGCAGGACACCCTGGGAGAAGTGGTTTCCAAGGCGGGTTTAACCCAGCTGCGGATCGCTGAAACAGAAAAGTATGCCCACGTAACCTATTTTTTTAGCGGGGGCCATGAAGACGTGTTTCCCGGAGAAAAGCGGGTGTTGATTCCCTCCCCCAGGGTGGCGACGTACGATTTGAAGCCGGAGATGAGCGCCTCCCAGGTTACCGCTGAGGCGATTAAACAGATGGATAGCGGCCTTTTTAACCTGGTTGTCCTCAATTATGCCAACGCGGATATGGTCGGCCATACCGGAAAGTTGGATGCCGCTGTTCAGGCCATAGAAGTCGTTGACAGGGGGGTTGGCCAGCTGGTTGAACACGCTTTAAAAAGAGGCGGGATAGCCCTGGTGACAGCTGACCATGGAAATGCAGAACTCATGAAAACTTCCGATGGATCTATTCAGACGGCACATACCAACAACGACGTGCCCTTGATCCTGGCCTCCACAAACAACGAATATACTTTGAATGCCAGGGGGAAGCTGGCCGACGTGGCTCCGACGATACTGGAGCTGATGAACCTGCCCCTTCCTGGTGCCATGACAGGAAGCTCCCTGATCACCGGGAAAAAAAGTAAATCCAGCGGCCGTGCCGCGGCTGGTAAATGAGGTGACCTGGTAAAATGACAACAAAAATTCGAGCCTTGCATCCCCGGGAGGTCCTGGACTCCCGGGGAAATCCCACCGTTGAGGGGGATATCATCCTGGATGGTGGTGCTGTAGGGAGCGCCTCCGTGCCTTCGGGAGCATCAACGGGCTCCTTTGAAGCGGTTGAACTTCGTGATAAAGATAAAAAACGCTACCTGGGTAAAGGGGTGCTGGGCGCGCTGCAGATTATTCGAGAAAAAATTGCACCAACCCTGCAGGGAAAGGACGCGATGGACCAGGGAGAAATCGACCGGCTGATGCTGGAGCTGGACGGCACCAGCAACAAGAGCCGCCTGGGAGCCAATGCGATGCTGGCGGTTTCCCTGGCCGCGGCCCGGGCGTCGGCCAACGCCCTGGGATTGCCTCTTTATCGCTACCTGGGTGGAGTCAATGCATGCTGCTTACCTGTTCCGATGATGAATATCTTGAACGGCGGGGTGCATGCAGATAACAATGTCGATGTCCAGGAATTCATGATCATGCCCGTGGGCGCCAAAGATTTCCATGAAGCCCTGCGCGTCGGGGGGGAAATATACCATACACTAAAGAAGGTCCTGAAAGAACTGGGTTTAAGCACGGCCGTGGGGGACGAGGGAGGGTTCGCCCCCAACCTGACTTCCACCGAGGACTCCCTGGAGGTCATTGTGCGGGCGATTGAAGAGGCCGGTTATGAGCCGGGTAACGATGTCCTGCTGGCCCTGGACGTGGCTGCCTCGGAATTGCTTGAAGGGGAAAAATACCACCTGCGGGGTGAAGGGCTGGAGTTAAGCACGCCCAGTATGATCGAATACTTTCAAAACCTCCAGGAGAAATTCCCCATTGCCTCCATCGAAGACGGTCTTGCCGAAGATGATTGGAAGGGCTGGAGAGAGATGACCCGGGTCCTGGGGGACCAGGTGATGCTGGTGGGTGACGATATTTTTGTAACCAACTACCAGCGTCTGGCTCGCGGGATTGAAGAAGAGATCGCCAACGCGATCCTGATCAAAATGAACCAGATCGGCACGGTAACCGAGACGCTGCAGACCATCCAGCTGGCCATGTCCCGGGGGTACAGCTGTGTCATTTCTCATCGCTCCGGGGAGACAGAGGATGCGGCCCTGGCAGACCTGGCCGTGGCCGTTAATGCCGGTTTTGTGAAAACGGGAGCTCCGGCACGTTCCGAAAGGGTCTCCAAGTATAACCGACTGCTTCGTATCGAAGAAGCCCTTGGCAAGACGGCCCGTTATCTCGGGGGGATGATGCCGCGATAATGACAGCTTGCCAGGGGAATATTCTTGTGATAAAATAGCCATGGTGTTTGGAAGGGAATTTCCAGAAAGAAGGTGTAAGCCCGGTGCGCATGGTTTTCATTGTCATCTATGTGATTGTCTGCCTGTCATTAATTGCGACGGTACTGCTTCAATCGGGAAGAAGCGCGGGGCTTTCCGGCGCTATCGCCGGGGGTGCGCAAAGTCTTTTCGGCAAAAAGAAAGGCCTGGATGACCTGCTCAGCAAGATATCAACAGGCCTGGCCATTGGCTTTATGCTGCTGGCCATCATTCTTACCATACTGGCAAGTTAAACCAGGGGTTGTCATTTACAAGGCGGCCCCTTATTTTTTGATTTTTCGGCCAAATCATCAGGCCGACTGTATTGTGGGCCCCGGTTTTAATCCTTAACTCCAGGAATTTGCTAGAGAAAGGAGGATTCGACACATTTATCAGTGTGCCTGGCTACCGGGCCGGACCAGC
>PWWY01000185.1 GCA_003561325.1 Syntrophomonadaceae bacterium
GTATCTCATCGGCACCTCCAGGGTGAGTTTTTGAAATCTTGATTATGCCTCAATACCTTTATTATACTATATCTTGCTTCAAATTACTAGCTATTTTATCAATTCTTATCACGGATTCAGGGAAATATTTTTTAGCACCGGAACATTTTTATCATAACAAAAAGTAACATTAGTCAGCTCAATCATGACACTTCACCTCGCTTAATCATCTCAGCCAATTGTTTGGAGGTTATACCGATTTTTTTCGCCTCTTCAAGCATTGGTTGGAGATAATCCTGCTCAAACTGCTTACGCCTGGTGACAAGCAGTTTTTCTCGCGCCCCTTTTTTGACAAACATTCCTATACCGCGCTGCTTGTAGATTAAGCCAGCGTCTAGAAGAAATTGAAGCCCGTTACGGACAGTAGCCCGGTTAATATTGTAAAACCGAGAAAGCTCATTCTCGGAAGGGACTCTTTCCTCTTCTTCTAAATGCCCTTTTACTATTTCATCCATGAGAATGCGGGCTATTTGCTGAAATATAGGCTGATTATCGTCTAAGTGAACCTTCAATCAATCTCCTCCCACATTCAGCATTTTTTGTTTTCTGAAACCAGAATGGTATGGTTGTATACCTGTATATACAACCATACCATTCTGCGCAAACCATGTCAAGGTGTTTTTTTATATCTTGTAAATAATCATGAAGAAAGATGATCCGCAAGAATCTTCTTTAAGTCATGTAAGAATAAAAATTGTAAGAATAAAAAGGGTTGACAATATATCACGCCAAGATATAATAGAAGTAATATATAACAATGCTCGATATAATTCAACGTGATATATTCAGGGAGGATAACCATGGATTCTAAGCGATTACGCCAAAAATATTTACCCATGACCGAGACAGCGTACTACATTTTGTTATCCCTGATCAGCCCCAGGCACGGCTACGGCATCATGCAGCATGTGGAGCAAATAACCGGAAAGAGGATCAAGCTCGGTGCGGGGACAGTCTACGGCACCCTCTCTAAAATGGAGATAGACCAACTCATTGTTCCTGTCGCCGAGGAAGAGCGGAGAAAAATCTACAAAATTACTGGCATCGGCATCGGGCTCCTTAAGCTCGAGCTGTTCCGGCTGCAGGAACTTGTTACCCACGGTAAACAAAAAATGGAGGAAATGACTGATGCGGGAAGTTAAAACTGCCTGGCGGCTGTGGTGGGAGTGGAGTCCGGAAAGAATTGAAAACTGGCTGGAAGAAATGGCGCGACAAGGCTGGATCCTTTTTCAGGTCGACGTTGCTTCACTTAGATTCAAGTTTATGCGAGGAGAAGTGAATCAGATCCGCTATTGTACCGACTACCAGGAAAATCCAGGTGACGACTACTTCAAGCTGTTCAAGGATGACGGGTGGGAGCTGGTCTGGGCCGGTGCCTTTGGCTGGTACATCTGGCGGAAACCATATACCGGTGAAAGACCAGCTATCTACACGGATAAAGCGACAATGATCAACAAGACGAAGCGCTCCATCAAGGTTGCCGGGTCCATTCTCCTTTTTTATTTACTGTTATTCATGTTATTCTTCGTTCTCGGCCCGGGACTAAAGACGATCGAGGACAACATCAGGCTTACAGTATCCTTGTCACTGGCAATCATCCCCCCGGTATTTATCTTCGTGCAATTGATCCGGTATAACAGAAAGCTTGGTCGCGACAGGATCAGAGAATAACTAATCACAAGATTGTTCTATTCTATCAATTTAAAATATAAGGCTGTTGATTGCAGCGTATTGGCAAACAACATCAAAATGATGAGAATTTTATTAAAGCTGGAATTTATACCCATCCAGCTAAGACACCATGCAAGAGCGGATGGTGTTGATTTAGTACATATGAGAAAGTATTTTTAAAGATTTTGAAGGTACCCACGGTGAACTTGAGTGCATAGAGTTGATCATTCCTACTCTCGCGGAAATGATGTTTTTTTCATGAAAGAGAGGGATGTAAAGATGAACCTCGCAGGCTTCAGCATCGGATTGGCTGTCCTCGGGGCAGTAGCCTGGCTGGTCCTTAACAGGAAAAACAAAACCCCATTTTATCATGGGTTCCTCGGGGCTTTGCTTCTGCCGGCCTGGGTTTGGCTTGGTTTAATCTACGCCCTGGGACCGTGGCATGACTTGAGAGCAGGAGCTTTCAGGTTTGTCGGGTCTGTTTTGGTTGCCCCTTTTCATCTTACATTCTACCTTTTTGGCGGAGACACCCACTACCTGGTTGTTTTCTTCGCCGCGGCATGTACGGGTTTTTTCCTGGGCCTGGGCCTGGGGTTCCTGCGACGGGGGCGGCTTGAAAAAAAACAAGTGGGGAAAACAGGTGATGGTTAGTTGGGGGAAGACGGGTTTAACATTTTGACTGCAATCTGCCTTGTTTCGTGGTACAATGACTAAAGATGGATCTTGCGATTATACTGCCTTCGGGGAAGGGTTTTGAAGATGGAACGGCTTGATATGTGCTCTCCTTCCAGCTGCTGCAGTGCCCCCCAGGGCCCGGCGCCATACAGCTACGATGACCCGGACCAAGACTTCCCCTGGGTCGAGGAACTCATCGACAGTGCGACCGGTAAAATTAGACGCGTGAAAACCCGGCTGGAGTTCCAGGATACCCTGGGCGCCATCAAGGCCAGGCTGGGCATCAACCGGGACAACTACAAGGTTTCCCCCGGTCTCTACGCCGTTGGACAGCCCGATGCTCAATCGCCTGTGCTGGTCACGGCCAATTACAAGCTCACTTTTGATGCCCTGCGAAAAGAGCTGCCCGATCAAAACCTCTGGATTTTGGTCCTGGACACAAAAGGAATCAATGTGTGGTGTGCTGCGGGGAAAGGCACCTTTGGCACACAAGAACTGGTGCAGCGCATCAACCAGGTCCAGCTGGCGAAGATCATCGCCCATCGAACCCTCATCCTGCCCCAGCTGGGAGCCCCGGGGGTGAGTGCCCACGCGATCAAACAACGTACAGGATTTAGCGTCGTCTACGGTCCTGTGAGGGCCGCGGATATTTCCCGGTTTCTCCGCAATAATCTCAAGGCCACCGGGGAGATGAGAACCGTCCATTTTACTTTGAAAGACAGGCTCACGGTGATCCCGGTCGAATTCAAGCTCTCCCTGAAACTCTTTCCCCTATTTTTTGCCCTGCTGCTTATCTTTAACCTGGTTCAACCCGGTGAAGTTCACGCTGCGGAAGTCCTGGTGCAAACCCTTTACAATTTTATTCCCTACATGATTGCCCTTGCCCTGGGGACACTGGGGATTGCCGTCCTGCTTCCCTATATTCCCTTGCGATCTTTTGCCCTGAAAGGGCTCTTGCTGGGCCTCCCCTGGGCAGCGCTGGTGGTCAAATACCACGGCACCTTTTACTTTCCCGGCAGCCCGCTCATCGCCGCAGCAAACGTCCTGTTCCTCACTGCGATCACATCATTTTTAGCACTCAACTTCACCGGCTCCACCACCTATACATCCTTGTCCGGGGTGCAAAAAGAAACCATCATCTCCGTTCCGGTGATCATCCTGGCCGCCCTGGTCGGACTGGGGCTGGCCCTGTCGTATAAAATATCATTGTTTATGGCTTGAGGAGGAAGGTTAATGAAGTTAGCATACTTACGGAATGTAACAACGCTGCAACTGGATGCCGATGGGTGCACGGGCTGTCAAATCTGCACCCATGTCTGCCCCCACCGGGTATTTAGCATGGAAAACAGGAAAGCCCGGATCGTTGACAGGGAGTCCTGCATGGAATGCGGCGCATGTGCCAGGAACTGCCCTGCTTCGGCCATTACAGTACGGTCCGGGGTCGGCTGAGCTTATGCCATTATTCTTGGCAAGCTCACTGGACGTGAGCCAAGCTGCGGCTGCCCGGATACCGGGGCGGAGAAGACGTGTTGCTAGTTTATTTCTTTCCACTATTGATGTATTTCAGCCGGCATGGATGCCGGAGCAGCCCTGAGAACACGGGGGAGGGAATCCCAGGTTTTACCCCTGCAGGGATTAGAAAGTTCCTGCATCAGATGGCACGGCAGTCGTCTTTACAGCATAGAACGAGCAGGGAGGTCTGAGATCAAATGACGGATAAACTAAGCGTGAAAGAAGCCCTGGAATCCAGGCGCAGCATCAGGAAATTCAAACCGGATCCGGTTCCCCAGGACATGGTGAACGCGCTGCTGGAGGCGGCCAGGTTGGCCCCATCAGCCAGCAACACGCAGCCCTGGCGGTTCATGGTTGTCACGGACAAGCAGCAGCGCCAGGCATTGGCCGGGTTGGGCGGCGGCCAGAGGCAGTTACGGGAAGCCCCCTTGATTTTCGTCTGCTGCGGCGACCTTGCGAGCATGAAAGGGGAATCGCTGGACAAGCAGCGCCGGGGGCTGCTGGAGGCGGGGGGATACGAAGATATCGGCGTCAACCTGGAATGGTTCAAGAACCGCTCTGCCGGAGAAACGACCCTGCTCCAACAAATCGCCAAGATAGAGGCCAATCTTTTTATCGCCGTAGAACATATGGTATTGCGAGCCGTTTCCCTGGGCCTCGGCACTTGTTGGACCGGGGCTTTTGACAGGGAAAAACTGCGAACAACCTTTAAACTCCCGGAAAACATTCTCCCGTTGATCCTGCTTCCCACGGGTTATCCCGCCCAGGCTCCAGCGCCGCGCCCGCGCCTTCCCCTGGAAGCGATCACCATTGAACCGCCAGAAGAGATAGACATCACGACATGAAATTGCAGCTGCAGCGTCGGCTCTAATGAAGCGGTATGTTATTTTACACAGAACTCGCAGGCAAAGCGCAGCCCCAGGAGAAACTAGCCTCCAGGGTGCCTCGAGCGGCCCGGTTCTTTTTTCTGACAGGCGATGCCTAATCCATCGAGCCGGGTCTTCCCCGCCGTTATGGCTGCTGCCAAACCAGGGTGAATACAGCCCCCACTGCTCCGGACAGAAGGGATCAATCCACTCCCGGCATATTAAAACAAGCATCATCATGCGATTCAGAATTCTGCGGGAGGATCAAGTAACAGAGGTCATGTTGCGTTTACCCCCAGCGGGTGTGGGCCGGGATCTGCTTTAAGCCTATGCCGGGCAGGCCTGTCCGCTTAAGTGGTGAGTTGCTTATGTGTTATATAACTGAAAGGAATCCATATGCGTATCCATCATGCCAGTCCCTTGCTGAAAACGAAGATCACGGCGCCCCCGTTGCGCCAGAAGGTAGTTTTCCGCGGCCGACTCCTGCAGTTGCTCGAAAACGGGCTGCGGGGGGCTGAGGGCACTTCTTTCAGCCGCCGCCTGACCCTGGTATCCGCCCCGGCAGGGTTCGGCAAGACCCCCCTGGTGGAGACATGGATCGCCGGCAGCCGGCGGGCCGCCTGGCTTTCCCTCGATGAGGCCGACAATGACCCCCTGCGTTTCTGGCCGTACTTTTTTTGCGCCCTGCAGCAGGTGGAAAGCGGGCTCGGCCGGTCTGCCCTGGCCATCCTGCGCTCCTCCTCGCTGCTCCAGGAAAGCGATACACCCTCCGGACTGCCGCAGGAGGAAGCGCTCACCGTGCTGCTCAACGAGCTGCTGGAAGTACAAGAACCCCTCATCCTGGTCCTGGATGACTATCACCACGTGCGGGATGAACAGGTTCACCGCGGCTTAACCTTCCTGGTGGAAAACATGCCCCCAACCTTTCACCTGGTGCTCACCAGCCGCACTGATCCCCCGGTTCCCCTGCCCCGCTGGAGAAGCAAGGGTTGGATGTTGGAACTGCGCCAGGCGGAACTGCGCTTCAACCCCCAGGAAACAGCCCGGTTTATGGAAACGGCAGCGGGCAGCGCCCTGGACGATGCGGAAATCAGCATGCTCAGCGCGCGCACCGAGGGCTGGGCCGCGGGACTACAGGTGGCGTCGATTTCCCTGGTTGGAAAGTCAGGCAAAGAAAAACAAACGTTTCTGCGCACCTTCAGCGAAAGCAAACGCTTTCTGCTGGACTACCTTACCACGGAAATCCTGGACCGGCTAGAGCCCCACCTGCGTGATTTTCTGCTCCAGACGTCCATCCTGACCTACCTCACTCCCTCCATCTGCAGTGAACTGACAGGACGGACCGATGCCGAAACGATCCTGGAGGAACTGGAATCGAAGAACCTGTTCATTGTTCCCCTGGAACGTGAGGGCCGCTGGTACCGCTATCACACCCTCTTTGCCGAACTGCTCAGGGTTCAGCTGGCAAAAACCCGGGGCAAGGAGACGGTCGCCGGCCTGCACCGCAAGGCCGGACGCTGGTTCGAAGCCAACGGCCATTCATACCTGGCAATCGAGCACACCTTGAACGCCGGGAGCGATGACCAGGCAGCGGCGATGCTGGAGAAATATGCGACTGAGCTCTTCAACAGCGGCGAGCAAAAAGCACTGCTGCGCTGGATGCAGGAAATCCCCAGGGCGTGCCTGGTGCGATATCCCCGGCTGCTCATGTTTGAAAGCATGCTGCTCTACCTCGCAGGGAAATCGAGGGAGGCTGAAGCCGTGCTGGAAAAAGCGGGGGCTTCCCTGCAGGAGGGAAAGAAACCGGCATGGAGCTCCCAGGCGGACCACGAGGAACTCGAGGGGATTTATTACGCCGTGAAAGCTTTTTTGCAGCTTTTTTCGGGGAATGTGGCTGCCATGGAGGAAAACTCACGCCTCGCCCTGCAGCTGCTTCCCGAAATGAGCCCGCCTTGGCGCAGCAACCTTTCCATCCTGGCCGGTGATATCGCCGCCATCAGCGGAAAATTGTCGGCAGCGGTCGAAGCCTATACGCAGGCACTGGCCGATTGTCGCCGGGCTGAAGACCATTTCTTCACCCTGATGGCGGGCTTCAAATTGACCCGGGTCCTCTTTTACCAGGGCCGGCTGACAGATACCGACCGCCTTTGCCTGGAGCTGCTGGAGGGAGCAGCCGGGACCGGCTTTGCCCACACGGCCCGGGCGGGGTGTCTGAGGATTATGCGCGGCATGGTTGCCTGTGAAAGAAACCGGCTGGATCAGGCCCTGGAGTTCGTGCAGAAAGGGCTTGCCTTGATCGAGAAGGAACACCTGATGCTCCTGGCCGGCTGGGCCTACGCCTGCCTGGCCAGGGTGCAGTTTGCCCGCGACCGGCTGGAAGACGCTGCCGTCGCCGTGCGGCAGGCTGAAAGCAGCGGACGGGCAGGGGAGCTACCGTACATCGAGAACCTGGCGACCGCCTGGAAAGCCCGCCTCTGGACCCGGCAGGGGAGGCGGGATCCCCAATACCTGGATGAGGCATACCATCTCCTGCTGGGCAGGGGGCTTTTCAAGGAGCATGATGTAGACGACGAGCCGGAGTTTTTCAGGCTGGACGAGTACCTGGCCCTGGCCCGCGTCTTGATTGCCCGTGGTGAAGGCAGCCAGGCGGAACGCTTCCTGCCAAAACTGCAGCGAATCGCAGCAGCTGAAAACAGCATCCTTCTCTTGACCGAGGTGCTGCTCTTAAGAGCGCTGGCGCAGCAGGATGTGCAGGAGGGAGAGGGAGAACGGGCCATGATCAAAGAAACCCTGCAGGCAGCGGGACCGCGTTTCCAGGCGGAAGGGTTCGTGAGGGTCTTTGTCGATGAAGGCCCCCCGGCAGCGCACCTGCTGGAACGGGCGAGGCAGGCCGGGATATTCCCGGCGTTGACGGGGCAGCTATTGGCGGCTTTTCCTGCGGGGGATGAACCGGATCGAGGCGATCTTGCCGCTCGCGGTGCCCTGGCAGAACCCTTGAGCGAGCGGGAGCGGGAAATCTTGCAGCTCCTTCACGACGGGTTAAGCAACCCGGAGATCGCTGCGCAGCTTTACCTCTCGTTGAATACGGTCAAATGGCACCTCAAGAACATCTACGGCAAACTGGACGTGGACAGCCGCACGGCCGCCGCCGCCCGGGCCCGCTCCCTGGGGCTGGTTTAACCATAGCGGATGGATACCGGTTCCA
>PWWY01000171.1 GCA_003561325.1 Syntrophomonadaceae bacterium
CCCACCACCCCTATCTTTACAATCCCCTGGAAAACCTGGATTTTGGCCAGCCCCGCCAGGCCCTGGTGGCCCGGGCCATCAAGGATGACCTGCTGCTTTATACTGCTCACACCAACCTGGATATAGCCCCCGGGGGGGTTAACCAGGTCCTGGGGGAACGATTCGGCCTGCGGGAGATGGATCCTCTCGCGGTCACCGGTTCCGAGGAACTGGAAAAGCTCGTGGTATTCGTGCCCTCAGGCTATGAAGACTCCGTCCGCCAGGCTGTTTCCCAGGTGGGAGCAGGATGGATCGGAAACTACAGCCACTGCACCTTCCAGGTTATGGGCACGGGCACGTTTTTACCCCTGGAAGGGACGCAGCCTTTTCTGGGCCGGGAAGGGTCCCTGGAGCATGTGAACGAATACCGGCTGGAGACGATTTTACCCCGGCGGCTGCGCACCCGGGGGCTGCAGGCCTTGTTTGCCGCCCATCCTTATGAAGAAGTGGCTTACGACCTTTACGCCCTGGAAAATACGGGTCATGCCTGGGGGCTGGGGCGAGTTGGCCGATTGGAGCAGCCGATGACCCTGGGTCAGCTGGTCCAAACCACCCGGGAACGGCTTGAAGTGGGCAGTGAACTGCGCTTTCTTGGCGATTTAGGCCGCCTGGTAGAGCGAGTGGCCCTCCTGGGGGGAAACGGGGGAAGTTACATCGATGCAGCCGTAGAAAAGGGAGCCCATGTTTTGATCACCGGGGATATTAAATATCACGAAGCGCAGCGGTCCGCTGAAGCCGGCCTGGCCTTGATCGATGCCGGTCATGAGGCCACGGAGAAGCCGGTGCTAGCCGCTGTCGCCCGGCAGCTCAGTCCATGGCTGCAGCGCGGCGGGTATGAAACCGGAGTTGTGATCTCTGGACAAAAAAATATACCTTGGAACACGGAATGACCAGGATAGGTATGGACCCTATCCTTTTTTATTGTTAGAATGAAAGGGTGAGAGCGGTGGAACCGAAGAAATTGTTGTGGCAGCTGCAGGAAACCGAGCAGGAAATTTTTCAGAAAGAAAAGCAGCTGCAAAACATCCCCAGTGTGGCTGCCTACCAGGAGAAGAAAAGCGCACTACAAGAGCTGTCAGAGGCTCTTTCCCGCAAGGAAGACCAGCGCCGGTCCCTCCAAAAAGACTTATCCCGTAAAGAGATGCACCTGCTTTCTCTTTCCGGCTCCCTGGATGAAGCCCGGAAAAAGCTTTACAGCGGCGAGGTCCCCAGCGTGAAAGAACTGGAAAGCCTGGAAAAAAAGGTCCAGGTGTTGCAGCGAGAGAAACAGCAGCTGGAAGACGCGATCTTGAACCTGATGGAATCCCAGGAGGGCCTGGAGGAAGAACTTTCCCGTATGCACCAACGCTACCGGGAGGAAGAGGAAGAACTGAAACGGGCCCGCTCCCGGGCGAAAAAAGACTTCGAACAGGTCCAGCAGCAGCTGCAGGAGTTGAAAAGCAGGAAAGAGGAACTGGAAGGAAGCATGGAAGGCGATCTTTTGGCCCGCTACCGGGAAATGTCCCGGGGAGGGCGGCGCTGTATTTCACCGGTGAGAGACAACTTTTGCGGCATCTGCAATGTCTCCCTGCCTTCTTCCTTTCGCGCGTTTCTATTCACCCCGGGCAAGCAGGTTTATTGTGAAAACTGCGGTTCCATGCTGGTTCTCATGGAGGAAGATTCTTGAACTCAGGAAGGGGTTCCGTATGAAGCAGGAGAAGACAGAGACACAAAAGAAAAAAACCAGGAAAAAAAACGTGCGTAATGCCGTCTACCTGCTGGTGGCCCTGCTGCTGGTGGGAGGACTCGTCTTAAGCGCCACCTTTGGTTTCATTGATTTCCTGGCCCGCGGCGGACAACCCCCGCCAGTACCGGGGACCGAAGGAGATCATCTGGTCGCCCTGGCACAACGGGCCGATTCCCTGGAGAAATCCCTGGAGGAGAACCCGGGGGATACCGACCTGTTGGCGGAGCTGGGTTATGTCTACTACCAGGCTTCCATGCTGTCCTGGGAGCGGGGCCGGGGCGCCGAGGGCGAACGCTATGCCCAGCATAGCAAGGATCGGCTCATAGAAGCGACAGAGCAGGGTTTTGCAGAGCCCTGGGCCACCCTGATCGTGGCCCTCCTTTCCATGTCCGGCGAGAACCAGGAGCTGGCGGAAGAGTACTTCGAACGAACCCTGGAAATGGACGATGAAGATCCCGAAGTCCACCTCTATTACGGGATTTACCTCTCTTCCGTGGATAAGGTGGAGCTGGCGCGGGAGCACTGGAAGCGGGTGCTGGACCTGGATGATGTAGATCCTTGGCTTGTCCAGGCAGCCGAGATGTCCCTGCAGGAAGGGGAGCAGCCCGAGGAGCCTGCAGAGCAACCGAAGCCGCAGGAAGAATGAGTTTTCAGGGAATGCAGAGGCTTTGCGTAAGTTGGATCGGGAAATAAGCCGAGCCTAGAGGCAAATTTAGCCCTGCCGGGCCCCCTTTTTAACCTAAATCCTGAAGCAGGATCGTGGTTAAGGTGGTGCGCCGGCAGACCCCTTCCCAGGGATAGAAGCGGCTCTTGACACAAAAGTGGCAGAAATACAACACAGGAGTGGGTCACGTTGCAGGGTTCTATGTTCTGGGGATACGCTATTGCGGCGGCTGTAGGGCTGGTGGCGGGGAGCTTCTTAAACGTTGTTGCTTACCGCTACCTGAGCGGCGGATCTATTGTGCGTCCGGCCTCTCACTGTCCCTCCTGCCTGACCCCCCTTTCCGTTAAAGACCTGGTACCCCTCTTCAGCTATTTGTTGCTGCGGGGCCGCTGCCGCTACTGCCGCACAGGCATACCCCCGCGTTATCCCCTTATAGAAGCCGGGACAGCGGGGTTATTCCTGCTCTGCTTCCATTATTACACCTTCACACCTGCCTTTTTTCAATATGCTGTCCTCTTTTCCCTTCTGCTGGTGATTTCTGTGATCGATTTGGAGCGCCACCTTATTCCCAACCGGCTGGTGCTCCTGCTCCTGGCCTGGGTGATCTTCTGGCAGCTGTTCCTCCCCAGGTTTTCCACCCTTTCTGCCCTGGGCGGGCTTTTCACCGGTGGACTCTTGTTCCTGGCCATTGCCCTGTTGAGCCAGGGGGGGATAGGGGGAGGCGATGTGAAGCTCATGGCAGTCCTGGGCTTTGCCAGCGGCCTGCCTGATGTGCTGTTGGTTTTCATGCTGGCTTTTTTCAGCGGAGCCCTGGTGGGGGTCCTGCTGATCATCTTCAAGAAAAAAACCCGCAAGTCGCCCCTGGCGTTTGGCCCCTTCCTTGCCCTGGCCTTCCTGGGAATGACCTTGTGGGGCCCCTGGATCTGGGACGGGTATTTTTCGTTTTAAGAACAGGTTTTCTGGAAATTGGCCTGCTGTAAATAAGCTTGATATTTACGATTATTAATGCTACAATGTTCTATGCCTTCGATGAAAGAAGGCTTTACTTGCAGGGGAGTAGCTAGTGGCCTGGTGGCGCTCGCGGCCTTCAAAGCCGTAGGTGGGCTGACGAAGTCCACGGTGGGTTCGATTCCCATCTACTCCCGCCAGTTTTGCCACTTCTTATGCCGAGGAGGAAGAACATGAGCGAAGAGTACGAAGCCCAGGTGATCAGCAGCCACGTGATCAAATGCCCTGTTTGCGACGGAGAGCAGGCCGTTGTCGTTGTTTGGGATGACGGTGATGTGGACTTAATCTGCGTAGGCTGCAAGCATACCGAGCGGTTTAGCGTGGGCGGCTAGTTCTTGACAGGAACCGTTCATCAGCATAGAGGGAGAGACGATGAAGAAGTGGGCGAAGACGGCACACTTCTTTTTTATTTTCAGAGAGAGCGGGATCAGACCTGCCAACACGGGCCCGGGCTCCTGGAATTATTGGGGGAGAGAAGGATTCAATTTTCCCGTGTAGAAATAGTACTGTTGGAAACGAAAGTGGCTCGCTTAAATGTTTTTGCCAACTTTACCGAGGGGAACTTGGAAGAAAAAGGAGGAAATCATTTGTCTTCTCATTTTTTGCAGACATATTTACGCCGCTTGCCTGCAGTCGAGAAGCTCCTGCAGTCCACGGTGCTGGTTGAGGTCCTGGAAGATTTTCCTCGTGCCGTGCTGGTCAAAGAAATCCAGGATACCATCGAAGAAAAGCGCGAGATGATCCGCCAGGCCGGTTCGGAAGCCGAGCTGGAGCCTTTGGATTTTTCCACCGGATCTATTGCTGCCGAAGTGCTCCAGCGGGTTAGAGAGAAAACGGCCCTGAACCTGCGGCCTGTGATCAATGCCACAGGGGTGCTATTACATACCAACCTGGGCAGGGCTCCCCTGCCTCGCACCGCCATTGAGGCAATTCAACAGGTGGGGGCTTCTTTCAGCAACCTGGAATTTTCCCTGACGACGGGGAAGCGTTCTTCCCGCTTTGAACACCTGGAAGGGTTGATCTGCCAGGTCACCGGCGCCGAGGCGGCCCTGGTGGTGAATAACAATGCAGGGGCCGTTTTTCTGGATTTAAATACACTGGCAGCCGGGAAAGAAGTGATCGTTTCCCGCGGCGAGCTGGTGGAAATAGGCGGATCGTTCCGCATCCCGGAAGTGATGGCGAAAAGCGGGGCTCACCTGGTGGAGGTGGGAACCACCAACAAGTGTCACCCCAGGGACTACCGGGAAGCCCTGGGGGATAATACGGCTCTTTTTCTCAAGGTTCACACCAGCAATTACAAGATCATGGGCTTTACCACGGCGGTGCCCTTACGTTCCCTGGTAAAGCTGGCCAAAGAATACCGGGTGCCGGTCATGGAAGATCTGGGCAGCGGGGTCCTGGTGGACCTCTCCCGCTACGGCCTGCCCCATGAGCCCACGGTCCAGGAATCCGTTTCTGCGGGAGCGGACCTGGTCATGTTCAGCGGAGACAAGCTCCTGGGAGGCCCGCAGGCCGGGATTATCGTAGGGAAGAAGCGTTACGTGGAAATGATTAAGAGCAACCAGCTGGCCCGGGCCCTGCGCGTGGACAAGTTTGCCCTGGCCGGGCTGGAAGCCACCTTGCGCCTCTACCTGGATGAAAAAACAGCCCTCCGGGAAATCCCCATCCTGCGCATGCTGACCACGTCAACGGAAGAGTTGGAACAGCGGGCCGCCCGCTTACTGGAGAAGGTATCCTTCCTGTTGAACGAGCACTTCCAGGTGGGGCTTCTCCGGGAAAAAGCCCGGGTTGGCGGTGGATCCCTGCCCCTGGTTGCCCTGCCCAGCTGCCAGATCTCCATTGAGCCCCGGCACATGAATGCCGGGGCCTTTGCCGCAAAACTGCGCAAGGCAAAAAGGCCCGTCATTGCCCGGGTGCGCAAAAACCGGGTGTTGCTGGATCTCCGCTCCGCGCTGGAACAGGAAGATGACCAGCTGCTGAGCAGCCTGGAAAGCGTGATTTAAAGCTCTATATGCTGAAGGGATGATGGTTTGCAATGATTATTGGGACAGCGGGACACGTGGATCATGGTAAGACAGAGTTAATCAAGGCCCTGACGGGCATTGATACCGACCGCTTACACGAAGAAAAGGAACGTGGGATTTCCATTGATATCGGCTTTGCCCCTTACCGGCTTCCCGACGGAAAACTGGCGGGGGTTATCGATGTGCCCGGTCACGAGAAGTTTATCCATAACATGCTGGCCGGTATCGGGGGAATCGACCTGGTTTTGCTGGTGATTGATGCCACCGAAGGGGTGATGCCCCAGACCAGGGAACACCTCGATATTTTAAACCTGCTGCAAGTAAAAAATGGGCTGGTTGTGATTACCAAGGTCGACCTGGTAGAGGAAGAATGGCTGGAAATGGTGAAGGAAGATGTGAAGGAGGCCTTGAAGGGCTCCTTTTTGGAAGGTGCTTCCGTGCACGGCGTTTCCTCGGTTACCGGCCAGGGGTTGGAAGAACTGCGCAAGGCCATCGATAATCTGGCAGAAATCGTGGTAGAGAAAGATACGGCGGCGCCCTTGCGTGTTCCGGTGGATCGCATTTTTTCCGCTGCCGGGTTTGGCACCGTGATCACCGGGACGATCCTGGGAGGAAGCGTTTCCCCGGGCCAGCGGGTAGAGGTACTGCCTCCCGGGAAAGAGTGCCGGGTGCGAGGGGTGCAGGTACACGGCAGGCAGGTGGAGAAAGCGGTGGCGGGGCAGCGGGTGGCCCTGAACCTGGTCGGACTGGAAAAAAAAGATGTGCTGCGGGGAAGCGTGGTGGCTGAGCCGGGCTATTTTCACCTGACCCGTTACTGCGACGCCCGTCTGGTCCTGTTACCTTCAGCGCCGCGCCCCTTGATCAACATGGCTCCCGTGCATTTTTACCTGGGAACGGCACGGGTGGTCTCGCGCATGCGCCTGTTGGGCTGTGAAGAACTGGCTCCCGGGGATACAGGGTTCGTGCAGTGTCGCTTGGATCGACCCATCGTGGCCCGGCGGGGAGACCCTTTTATTATCCGCTCCTATTCTCCCATGCGGACCATTGGAGGGGGTGTTATCCTGGACGAAAACCCGGCTCGCCATAAACGGTTTCGCAGGGATGTCCTGGACAGGTTTAAAGAGCTGGAAAAAGAAGATCCGCTTCCCTTTGTACTCCAGAAGCTGGGAGAAAAACACTATGCCACCTTGCAGGACCTGGCCCTGCTGACCCAGATGGGCCAGCAGCCTCTGCGCGAGATCATGGAGCGGGCGCAGGAGCAAGACGAAGCGGTATTATTGGACGATCTTTACGTGCGCCGTTCCGTGGTGGAGCGCTGGGAGGAGACGATTTTACAGGAGCTGGAAAATTATCATCGGGCCAAACCCCTGCAGCAGGGGATGCAGAAAGCCCGGGCATTCAGGCTGCTTCCCGGTAAGCCGCCTCAGCGCTTGCTCGACGCCCTGATCGAACGCTTGCGTGAGCAAGGCTCGCTGGAAACGTCCCGGGAGTTTATCTTTAAGCGCGGCTTTCAACCCGAGCCCAGCACACGGCAGGAGGAGCAGCTCAGCCGCCTGGAAGCGCTTTTTAAAAATGCCGGCTTAAACAGCCCTGCAGGAAAAGAGATCGGCCAGATGCTCGGACTCAAGAAAGAAGAGGAAGAAGAACTGCTGGATTACCTGCTGCACAAAGGTGTCCTGGTCAAGGTGACCGAGTACATGTTCCTGCACCGGGAGATCTACAGGCAGGGACTGCAGGCGCTGGTCCAACACTTCCGGGATCACCCGACCCTAACCCTGGCCCAGTATCGCGACCTCCTGCAGACATCCCGCAAAATCGCCCAGCTCCTGCTGGAGCATTTTGACGGCATGAAATACACGCGACGGATTGAAGATGAGCGGATCCCCTGGAAACTCCCCGGCGGCAGCGATGCCGCCGAAGCGGAAAAGGAGTAAATATATTTAACAATGTAAAATAAATCATGAAAAATCCGAGAAACAAGCAGGACTTTATTTTATCGATGTCGAAATGCAAGTAGGGTCATTTCACAGCACGGCCTTGCTGCTGAAGGTAAACCGGCGAGTGAGGCAGGGTTGTTAATTCTTTTTGCTTTTAGGTGTTTCTTTTTCTTTCCTGCTAGAATTCTCTGATCAAAACCGGGGAGGTGTTAAGGGTAAAAAACTGTTTCCCGCCTTCAGCGCTTGTCGCAATGTTGTTGTCGAAGATGAACCAGTAGTTTGCTGCAGTGAGATGAGCAGCACGGATTTTAGTATTTAGCGTCAATATTTTCACAGTAAAAATAATAACAGGCACAAACGAACAGTTTAACAATCATGGAAGGGATGGAAAAAAACTACATCTCTAGCGAGGTATGAAGATGACTGAAGAACTGCAGAGCTTTATTGAAAAATACGATTTATTGGGCTGCATCCAGTGCGGGAGATGTACCGGGGGA
>PWWY01000202.1 GCA_003561325.1 Syntrophomonadaceae bacterium
CAAGCGATCCAGAGGAACCGTCCCCGCGGATCAGTTCCCGTGGATCGGGGTTAATCCGTGTTGGGGCTGCGCGGTGGAGACGGAGTTTCCTGGGCGTTTCGCCGGGTTCTGCCCGCCTGGTAGTAGAAGTCGTCGGCTTCCGGGATGTCGTCGATCTCCCGGAAAACTACCTGCCCGCCACCGGCGCCCTGGGCTTCCCGCAGGTTCTGGTCCGCCTGGGTGAGCAGCCACGTTCTCCCGTCGGCGGCGTTGAAGCTGCGGGAGATGCCGATGGAAGCGGTGAAGCGGCGCACCAGCTTTTCGGCTCCGTGCTCCGTCAGGAATGCGGCCGCTTCCCGGCGGATGGCATCCTGGATGCGTTTGGCCAGGGCCAGGACCCTGTCCTCTTTTTCGTTTTTCATAACCACGACAAACGCATCGCCGCCGTAGCGGGCGGTGATGTCCTCGTGAAAGACTTCCTGCCTGATGGCCTGGCCTATGCGGTGCAGGAAAAGGTCCCCGCCGGGGTGCCCGAAGCGGTCGTTGATGATCTGGAAATTGTCCAGGTCGATGATCATGAGGTAGAGCTCCTGTGCTTCGTCGTCGGGGCGGCTATAGAGGAAATCACGGACGTGGTGATAGTTGGAAAGACCGGTCACGTGGTCGGTGTAGTTTTTGGTCTTTAGGACTTGCTGCCAGTTGCTCTCTTCCTGACCGTAGCGCCAGGCCAGCAGGAGAGTGGCGAGATAGAGGCCGAGATAGAGCAGGTCCAGCTCCAGGTTCCAGGCGAGGCCCCGGGGGTTGAAGAGGGTAACCAGGGAGAAGAGGCTGGCTGCGGTGAGCAGCAAGGCCAGCAGGCCGTAAACCCGCTTCTGCTTGAGCCCGTGGGCCAGGACGAAGGGAATGAAGAGCAGTTTGAAGGGGCTTTCCAGTTCGCCAGAGACCTGGAGGGCGAAGTGAACAAAAGGGGCCAGGGCCAGCAGCTCGATATGCTCCAGCAGCAAGGAGCCGCGCCGGGCGTGGGTGGGAGTGGGAGCGGGGGTTGAGGCGGAAGCGGAGGCGGGGGCGGAGACCGAAGCAGATGCGGAAGCGCGCTGCCGAGCTTCCCGGACGAGGGCGCTGAGGATGATCAGGGCGGTGAGGCCGAAGGGCAGCAGGGTGGCCGCGGGCCAGGGCAAATCGAAGGTATAAAAGGTATTGACGATGTAGGCGGCAAAGAGCACGGTAAAAAGCTGGCTGACGGGGATCAGCCGCCGGCGAGGGTGTTTATCCGCGGCACGAAAAAGGCTGCCGTATTTTTCGGAAGCAGAAATGGAGAGGGTCGAAGCGGCCCTGGCGCGGGCCTGGACAAAGGCTGCGACGCAGACCAGGGCGGCCGGAACCAGGAGAGCCGGTGCATCCAGGAGCAGGGCAGGAAGGAAATCCCTGGAGAGATCCGCGCCCCGGGGCAGGCCCAGGAATAGGTGCAGCTGCTCCGCGAGCCAACGAACGTGGACAAGCAGGTACAGGCCGAGCATCACGGCCGCGGTGCTGATAAAGAGGCCGCCCTGGCGGGTGACCCGCAGGGCCAGGATCAAGACCAGGGCAACCGCGGTGAGCTGCCCGGCGGGGTCCAGGGGGGCGAGATAGAGGAGAAAGAGCAAGGTGCCGGCCAGCAGGGAGAATTTGAACAGGGTGGACAGCCTTGGGGACTGCCCCATAAGCTGCAGCCCCAACCCGCTGATCACAAAGCTCTCCAGGAAACAGCGTATGTAAAAAAGGGCAAAGTAAAGGGGCTCTGGTGGAAAAGGCATGGGTTCTATCTCCTGTGTTGTAAGAAATGAAATGTTCAAGCGTTCTGCCAGATTGCTGACAAACCTCTCAAGCCTGATTCCTGTATTATACCAGATATTTCAGGGGTCTGTCATGAAGAAGTGGGATCCGGAGTTTTTTTATCATAATAGTGTTATTCGGCCATGCAGAATTATTTCCAGCGGCGGGTAATGCCGCAGACGGAGAACCAGACTTCACTGGCGGCGGCGGCTACCTGCTGGTTGGCCTGGCCGGCCAGGTCGCGGAATGCGCGGGCCATGGGATGCTCAGGGACCACACCCATGCCTACCTCGTTGGTCACCACCAGCAGGGTGCCGGAGGAGGCTTCGGCCGCCTGCAGCAGGTCAGCGACGGCCTGCAGGGCCTCCCGGGCTCCTTGCCGGTAGATCTGGGGATCGTCCTGGCCCTTCCAGTGGCGAAGCAGATGGTTGGTGAGCAGCAGGGTGAGGCAGTCCAGGAGGAAAAAGGGGGCGGGGTCCTGGCAGTCCAGGAGGATGCGGGCGGGATGGTAGCGCTCTTCAGCGGTGGAGAAGTGGGCAGGGCGGCGCAGGCGGTGCTCCTCGATGCGCCGTTTCATCTCGTCGTCCCCGGCGTCGGCGGTGGCAATATAGGTCACGGTTTGCCCTTGCCGGGCGGCTTCGGCGGCGCGCTGCTCGGCAAAAGTGCTCTTACCGCTGCGCACCCCGCCGGTGACGAGGATGATCCCGCTGTCTTTCCTGGCTGTGGGATCCCCGGTGTGTTCGAAGTTCTCAGTTTTCTTGTCGGTTTCACCGGTCTCGCCAGGTTTGTCGTTATTAACGCGTTTGCCTTGCTTGCCAGCTTCGCCGCGCATGATGTTTTCAGAGTTTTTACTGCCCGGGGTGGGACTCATATCCTGCCTCCTCCAAAGGGTCTTGGTGGACCCTTCCTTTATTTTGCACGCAGGGGGACGTCAGATTATTTGATATTTATTAAATATCAGGAGTTTTATCTTGTAAAAGGATTGATCTGATTCTTTAACGAGTTCATAGAATCCTTCCTGCTGACTGCAGACGAACCTCTCACCGTCTCAGGGGCAGTCTGCCGGGGACATACCTGCTGGAACAAGCTCCGTTTCTAAATGAATAGGATAAATCGATGTAATCAGCGTGCCTGAACGACTGAGCATGCGTGTACCAGGGGCCGGCTGTCGTTATTCATGGGGTTCGACTTCCTGGTTTACCTTCAGTTCAGGTGATCCACAGGGTACGTCCCCGAGGTTCAGTCACTGGATTATTTTTTGGTTAGGCGCTGGATGAGCCCGGCTGTGTCGGGCACGCCCTCGGCGCCGGCGGCCAGGAGTTCCTGCACCGCGGCTTGGGCCTTGCCGCCGGTATAGTCCCGGTCAGGGGCGCTTTCGGGTTCCATGACGATAACTTTTTTACCTTGCCGGGCGGCCTGCAGCACCGATTCCAGGTTGACCAAATTTCCCGGACCGAAGGCGATGGGCGGGACCACCACCAGGTCGGCCTGCTGCAGCAGCGCCAGGTGTTCATGCTGGGCAGCCTCGGAGATGGGAGAAAAAGGCATTATCTCCACCACGGGCAGGTGGAAGAAGCGGGCGTACTGAAAACTGCTGTCCTGGGCGGTGACGGGGCCCACGGAAAGCCGGGCACCCGCTTCCCGCAGGGCGTCCAAAGCCTGGATGGATTCGGCCCCGCCGCCGATGACGTGCACGGCGGGAAGGGTGCATTCCGCGGCCGCGGCGCTGCCCGGGCCCGGGGCGCGCGGGCCGTTCTCCCGGCGGGAGGGCACGCTGACCTGCAGGCGGCCGTGGAGAGGATGGCGGAAAACGACGGCCTGGACCCCGTAGGAGAGCTGGATGTTCTCCGGGGTGATTACCTCCTCGGCGCTGCCTGCGGCCAAGAGGCGGCCCTGGGCCAGCAGCAGGAAGCGGTCGAAAAACTGGGTGGCCAGGTTCAGGTCATGGATGGCGGCGATCACGGTGATGCCCTTTTGCCGGTTCAGGGTGACGGCCAGCTCCAGCAGGGTGGACTGGTAGCTGATATCCAGGTTGGCCGTGGGCTCGTCCAAAAGGAGCAGCTCCGGCTGCTGGCAGAGGGCCCGGGCGATGATCACCCGCTGGCGCTCCCCGCCGCTGAGGGTGGCCGCCGAGCGGGCGGCCAGGTCGGCCACACCCGTCATCTCCATGGCCTCCCGGGCGATCTCCCGGTCGGTGCGGGATTCCTTCTGGAAGCGGCCCAGGTAGGGGAAGCGGCCCATGAGCACCACGTCTTCCACGGTGAAATCAAAATCAACCCCGGTATTCTGGGGCACTACGGCCATGGTGCGGCTGATCTCCTTCTGCGTCAGCTTGCGCAGGTCGCAGTCGTCCAGGAGCACCGCGCCCCGGGCCGGGGCCAGGGAGCGGGTGAGGGCGCGCAGCAGGGTGGATTTTCCCGCCCCGTTGGCGCCCAGCAGGGCCACCATCTCGCCTTTTTCAATGGAGAACTCCACCCCGTCCAGGACGGTGTAGGCGGGATATTGCAGGGTCAGCTCTTGCACCTTCAAATTAATACGCAAAGCCAGATCACTCCAAGTTGCTGAAATAGCGCAGCCGCTTGTGGGTGCGCAGCAGGTAGATGAAGAGCGGTGCGCCCACCAGGGCCGTGATGATCCCCACGGGAAGCTCAGTGGGGGCGATGACCGTGCGGGCCAGGGTGTCGGCGGCGATGAGCAGGGCCGCTCCCAGGAGCGCCGAGGCCGGCAGGAGGTAGCGGTGGTCCGGACCGGCTACCAGGCGCACCAGGTGGGGCACCGCCAGGCCGACAAAGCCGATGATGCCGCTGGTGGAGACGGAAGCCGCCACCAGCAGGGAAGCGCCCACCAGCAGCACCCGCTTGACCCACTCGGTGTTGACCCCCAGGTGACGGGCGGTCTCCTCGCCCATGAGCATGGCGTTGAGCTCCCGGGCGAACATGAAAATGCAGATGAAGCCGGCGGCGGCATAGGGCACCATGACCTGCACGCGCAGCCAGGTGGCCCCACCCAGGCCGCCCATCATCCAGAAGACCACCCGGTGGAGTTCATCGCCGGCAAAGTAGGTGAGCAGGGAAACCAGGGCCGAGAGAAAGGCACTCACAGCGATACCCGCCAGCAGCAGGGTCATCACCGGCACGGTTTTGCCTATGCGGGCCATGTTGTAGACCAGGAAGATGGTCAGCACCCCCCCGCCAAAGGCGAAGAGGGGCACCGTCCCGAATCCCAGGAGGGAAAAGGTCTGGCCCAGGACCATGGCCATTACCGCTCCCAGGGCGGCTCCCGAGGAAACCCCGACGACGAACGGGTCGGCCATGGGGTTGCGGAAGAGCCCCTGGAAAGCCGCCCCGGCCACGGCCAGGGACGCTCCCACGGCGGATGCCAGCAGCACCCGGGGCAGCCGCAGCTGCATCACGATGCTGCGGGTCACCGCGGGAATCTCCGCCTCCGGCCCCGGTGCCAGGCCCAGGCGGGCCAGGGGCTCCAGCAGGACCAGGGCTGCGATATCCCGCCAGCCGATGGCTACGGCGCCGCTGCCCACGCCCAGCAGGAAGGAGAGGGCGAGGGCCATGATGATGATCATGAGAAATATCGTCTTTCGTCTATGCAAGTCCGGTTCCTTTCCAGGCCGCCAGGACCAGGATTACACCATTTCCATTTCCTTTAATTGGGATGCTCTTTCGACGGATCATCAAACTAAACATGACATGTATTGCTTTCCTGGTCGAACATTACCTTGATTTTTTCCGAACCTGGATCCCCAAGTTGTTGCTTAAAACAAATTCGGGTAGAAGATCTCCGCGGCCATTTCCACCGCCTCCACGACGCGGGGGCCCGGGCGGGAGAAGATGTCGTCGTGCACGCCGTAGATGCGCTCTTGCTGCACCGCGGGCAAATCCGCCCAGCCGGGACGCTGTTTCATTTCTTCGATCATGAATTCAGCCGTGCCGTGATAGAGGGGAAAGAGGATCACCTGGGGCTCGCTTTCCAGGATCGCCTCGGCGCTGACCACGGGGTAGTCTTCGCGCACATCGCCGAAGATGTTTTCCCCGCCGGCCAGGGTGATCACCTGGTGAATGATGGTGCTGCCCCCGGCGCTCATCAGGGGATCGGAGTAGACTTCGTGATACACGCGCACCGGGTCGGGGATGTCGGCCTCATCCAGGTGGGACTGCACGGCCTGGAGACGCGCTTCCATGGACTGCACCAGCTCCGCGGCCTGGGCCTGGTTGCCGGTCGCTTCCCCCACCATCTCCAGCCCCCGGTAGATGTCTTCCACGGAGTTGGCATAGAGAACCAGCACGTTGATGCCCAGCTCCTCCAGTTTTTCCACCTGCTCCTGGTGCAGGGAAGAGGCCAGCACCAGGTCGGGGGCCAGGGCCACGATCTGTTCGATGTTGGGGTCAGCAAAGCCCCCTACTTTTTTGACTTCCGCGGCGGCGGGCGGGTAATTGCAGTAATCGGTAACCCCCACGATGCGGTCCTCCAGGCCCAGGGCAAAGGCGATCTCCGTCTTGCTGGGCGAGAGAGAAATCAGGGATTCCGGGCGGGTGGGTATGACCGCGTCCCGGCCTTTCTGGTCGATCAAGACGGCAAAGGGAGCCTCGTCTGCCCCGGTGGGATCGGCCGGATCTGCGGGGTCGGGGGGAGCGGATTCCTGCGGTTCAGACGGGGCGGGAGTCGGAGCTGGCGCGCATCCGAAGCCGGCCGCCATCCCGGCCAGCAGCAGGGCGCCAAGGAGGACAGCGAGACCCAGGAGAACGGCCTTGTTCTTATAGGATGACCGGGGGGAGGAGGGCCCTTTTTCCCGGCAAGGCGCACTTCCCGTTAACCTGATGTTCGCGTAAGTGATGGAGTCCTTCTTTTTCATGAATAAAAGTCCCTTCTTTCTGTTCTGGAATAAAACCTGATGGAGTCCCTGGCTGGGTCTCTCCTGGATTGCTCACTGCACCGGCAAACCCTTGCAAAGCCCCAGCAGACTGGCAAGCGGGCGGCCAGGCGAATGGTTAGGCGAACAAGCGGTCCAAAGAGTTGAACAAAAGGCCCCTGAAATCATGGCGTTTGCGTATAAAATCCAAGGAAACAAAAAACGCCTTACCTCCTTCAGTGTGGTAGAGAAGGAATAAGGCCCTTTGGGCGGTGCAACAACCGGGCATTTGTTCGCACTTCCCCCTCTCCCGCGAAGGTTGAAGGTGCAATGCTCCGGGCAGGTCTCCTGACTTGCGGATCCAGGCTGGTTTCTCCCTTCCCGGGTCCGGTGAACGGACCCAGTGGCTTTACAGAAAAACAGCTCCCCGCTTACAGTGGCGCGACCGTCCAGGATTTTCACCTGGTTCCCTATTCTCTTCGCTAGAGCGAAGAACCCGGGCACTACCTTAACAGTTAAACCAAATCTTGCTGAATCATGTTGTCTTGCTGGGTCATGTTGAATCTGATCTCAACTATACCACAAATGAAGCCCTTTGTGTCCATTAAATTCCCTCTGGCAGCACATCTATGCGAACTTTATGCACCGGAAAAGAATGTCCCATGAACAGAACTACAAAGAGTTGAGCTGCTTCGCACTTAAACCAAAATAGGTTGACGCAAAAATATCCAGCTAAGACTACTATTGTAGTAAAATTTCATTTGTAATTTCTTGATATCCGCATTACCCAATAGAGGATGTCCCCAAAACGTCAGCTTCTCCCAGGTAACGATGAGCCCATCTTCATGGCTCCACTATGTGTAATTTTCCCTGTAAGGCTATGGTGATCCATTAATTCCTAAAAGGCGGTGAAATCACCGGCGTCGCACCGCCGTTTTCCAGTACATGATCATGCCGGCGAAGATCAGGGAGGTGGCCATCAGTTCCACGGATTCTTCCAGCACGAAGTCCATGAGGAAAAACGCCGGGACGTTGCCATAGGTCAGGGCCTGGCTCAGGCGCTCCCCGACGATGTGGTAGAAACCCCCTTCTTCCCGGAACAGGGAGGCGGAGGCAGCCAGGCCGTAGAGGAAACACCCCAGCAGGTAGTAAAGGCGGGTCTGGGGGGGCACGGAGAAGGCCACCCGCCAGTGGCGCACGAGGGCAATGACCAGGGGCGTCA
>PWWY01000010.1 GCA_003561325.1 Syntrophomonadaceae bacterium
ATGATCCTGGTGGGATTTTATGATGTGCCTTTTGTCCTGGCGCTTTTCATCGCCATGGGCCTGGCCAGTATGCTGGGCCTCACCCTGGATTATCTGGCTTACCGTCCCCTGAGGCGCTCGCCCCGGCTGGCTGCCTTGATCAGCGCCATCGGCGCTTCCATCTTTTTGCAGAACCTTGCCCTCTTAATCATGGGCGCCCGTCCCTACCACTTTCCCAACCCCATTACACCTAAACTTTACCAAACGGCATTGTTTAATATCTCCCGCTTCGAAATTATTATTCTCTTTATCTCCCTTTCTCTCATGTTGGGGTTGACATTTTTTATTCAGAAGACGGCCACCGGCAAGGCCATGCGGGCGACTGCCCAGGATAAGGATACCGCCAGCTTGATGGGCATTAACGTCAACGCCATCATTGCCATCACGTTCATCGTGGGTTCTGCCCTGGGCGCGGCTGCCGGGGTGCTGGTGGGAGTATATTTCCGAACAGTGACCCCCATGATGGGGCTGATGCCCGGTCTTAAAGGGTTCGTTGCCGCTGTCTTGGGGGGGATTGGGAGTATCCCCGGGGCCATGCTGGGAGGGCTGTTGCTGGGGGTTGCTGAAACCATGGGTGCGGCCTATATCTCTTCCCAGTATCGAGATGCAGTGGCTTTTGCCATTCTCATTCTTGTGTTGTTTGTCAAGCCTACCGGGCTGATGGGTAAAAGCATGCAGGAAAAGATTTAGCAGTTACCCGGCACGCATAAAGGTGGTATCGTTTTTGATCAGCGCATATTATTTGCAGGTAATGATTCTCGTAGGAATCAACATTATTATGGCGACCAGTTTGAACCTGGTTGTCGGTTATACCGGGCAGCTTTCCATCGGCCACGCGGCATTCATGAGTATCGGGGCTTACACGGCTGCACTGGTGACGCTGAACCTGGGTTTACCTTTTGCTTTGTCCCTGCTGGCAGGGGCGTTTGTGGCTATGCTCTTCGGGATCTTGATCGGAATGCCGACCTTGAAACTAAAAGGGGATTACCTGGCCATTGCCACGCTGGGATTCGGCGAAATTGTGCGCATCGTGTTCCTCAACCTTAAAATCACGGGCGGGGCGGTGGGACTGCGAGGGATTCCCAAGGAAACAACGCTGCTCTGGGTGATTGTGGCCGCAATTTTCACCCTTTTTATCCTGAAGAGAGTGTTAAAATCCCGGGTGGGCAGGGCTTTTATTGCCATCCGGGAAGATGAAACAGCGGCAGAAACCATGGGGATTAATTCGACGTACTACAAGGTTCTCAGTTTCGGTGTTGGTGCTTTTTTTGCCGGCCTGGGGGGAGGTTTGTTTGCCCACTATTTCCGTTATATTCATCCGAACAGCTTCGGATTTATGCGTTCGATCGAGCAGCTCTGCATGGTGGTCCTGGGCGGCCTGGGAAACATGACGGGCGCCATTATCGGGGCGCTGTTGGTGACATCCATTCCCGAGCTGCTCCGCGCCAGCGCCGAGTACCGCCTGGTTTTTTACGGGGCCATCCTGATTATCATGATGCGTGTCCGACCCCAGGGTATCTGGGGAGAAAAAGTTGTGGCCGGCCGAGGCGGCTGGAGAGACAGCAAGCTTTTTAAACGCTGGACCAATAACGACCGGAAGCTCAAGGGGCTTTAAGACCAGAGGCCTTTGGCCCGGGGGAGTGAGTTGCGTTGACCTTGGCAGAAAACAGCGAGCCAATTCTTTACGCCCAAAAGGTTTCACGCTATTTCGGAGGGCTTAAAGCCCTGGAAAAAGTGGATCTCTTCGTGAAGAAGCAAGAGATCATGGGATTGATTGGGCCCAATGGTGCGGGAAAAACCACCTTATTTAATCTTTTCACAGGCCACTATCAGCCTTCTGAAGGAGAAATAACCTTTCTGCAGGAAAAGATCGGCGGCCTGAAACCTTACGCGATCATTAAAAAGGGGATAGCCCGGACCTTTCAAAACATCCGGCTTTTTGGCCAGATGACAGCCCTGGAAAACGTGTTGATCGGCCGACACTGCCGTCTCCAAACCGGTCTCACAGGGGCGATTTTGCGGCGCCCCAGGGACAAGCAAGAAGAAAAAGAGGCGGAAGAGGCTGCCGTAGAGTTTTTGAAATTTGTCGGGTTGGATGGAAAGAAACGAGAGAAAGCCAGGAACCTCTCCTACGGTGAACAGCGCCGCCTGGAGATTTCCCGGGCCTTAGCTTCCAACCCCGCTTTGCTGCTGCTGGATGAACCGGCGGCCGGAATGAATCCCCAGGAGACGACGGCCCTGATGAAACTGATCTCCAAGATCCGTGATGATATGGAAAAGACCATCCTACTGATCGAACACGACATGAAGGTGGTCATGGGAATTTCTGAACGCATTGCCGTCTTGGATTACGGAAAAAAAATTGCAGAAGGCACACCCCGAGAAATTCAGTCAAATGAAGACGTGATTCGGGCATACCTCGGGGATACTGCCTAATATTTCGTTAATATTTTTCGAAAAGAACCAGGAGGACCCCTTTGCTAGAGATCACGAACTTATCTACGTTTTACGGAAATATCCAGGCCTTGCATGAAATCAGCCTGAGTGTAAAAGAAAAGAAAATTGTCTGTTTGATCGGCTCCAACGGAGCCGGGAAAACGACGACCTTGAACACGGTTTCGGGGTTGTTGAACCCTGCTTCGGGGACCATCTCCTTTGCGGGGAAGAATATTGTGGGTACCGCTCCCCATGCAATTGTTTCCATGGGCATTTCCCAGGTTCCCGAGGGAAGAAGGGTGTTTCCCCGCTTAACCGTTCAAGAAAACCTTGACCTGGGAGCGTTTATCCGCAAGGATAGAAGTGCGGTTAAGGAGGATATACGCTACGTTTATGATACCTTTCCCCAGCTCAAGGGCCGGGAAAAGCAGCCAGCCGGGACACTGAGCGGCGGGGAACAACAAATGTTGGCCATGGGAAGGGCAATGATGTCGCGGCCCAAGCTCCTTTTGCTGGACGAGCCTTCCATGGGACTGGCTCCCATGGTGGTCAAGGAAATTTTCCGGATCATTGATGAAATCAATAACGACGGAACGACGATCCTGCTGGTGGAGCAGAATGCCCAGATGGCCCTGAAAACGTCCCACCGGGGGTACGTTTTAGAATCAGGCCGGATTGTCCTGGAAGATGAAGCTTCGGCCCTGCTGGAAAACGATGAAGTTCGCAAATCATACCTGGGGGAATAGCCCAGGCAAAGCATCCTTTATTCTTGCCAGGGTATTTTTCTGGGGTTGGCACACTCCAGGCGGTTCCATGCAAGCCCTGGCTCCAGGGTGGAAGGCGCTGAAATAAACGGCGAAGTTTAGGTTGCCTGATTGATCACAACTGGATGATGCTTGGCACGATATTCTCTGCCTGCTCAGCAGAAGCGAACCCTCTTCAGCTCTTTTTGGGTAAATAGCCGGTTTTCCCGCGCGACCAAGCAAGGCGGGTTTTTTGTTTTTCCCGTTAGTCCACTTGTTAGCGTTGACAAGGCTTTCCCCCTGATTTAAGATAAAATTAGAACAATTTTGATAAAATTGCGTTAACGGGAGGGGTTTGGTTGCAGATCATACCGCTGACTGAACTGGAAAGGCGCGTCCGGGCTTTACAGGATAAAATGAAGGAAGCTAATGTGCAGGCATCCTTGCTGGTCGAAAACATAGACCGTTATTACTTTAGCGGCACGATGCAGCAGGGTTATTTATTCGTCCCTGACGAGGGAGCGCCGCTGCATATGGTGCGGCGCAACCTGGAGCGGGCCAGGGAAGAATCCAGCTGGGAACAGATAGTTCCGCTGGCCGGTCTCAAGCAGGTGCCCTCTTACCTGCAGGAATACAGCCGGCGGGGGTTAAAAACCATTGGCCTGGAACTGGATGTGCTTCCCGTCAACCATTTTCAACGGCTCCAGAAGCTGCTGCCCCAAAGCCAGTTCCAGGATATCTCCGGTGCCGTGCGAGAAGTCCGCATGGTCAAATCGGAATTTGAATTGGAGCTCTTTCGCAAGGCCGCGGAAATGGCCGATGAAATGTATCAACAAATCCCTGCCCTGCTGCAGGAAGGAAAGCCCGAGGTGGTTTTTGCGGCAGAGCTGGAAGCTATTTTGCGCAAATCCGGCCACCAGGGTGTGGGACGGATGCGGGCATTTAACATGGAAATGTTTTTTGGCCACGTTTTCTTTGGAGCCAACGGAGCCTTGACTTCCTTCGTGGACAGCCCCACGGGGGGGCGGGGGGTATCCGCAGCCAGCCCTCAAAGCGCCGGCTGGAACAAGTTAAAAGCCCATGAACCCGCGGTCGTTGATTATGGCGGCACATACGAGGGGTACACGGTGGACCAGACCCGCATTTATTCCATTGGTTCTTTAGCCCCTGAACTGGAAAGGGCGTTCCAGGTTGCCCGAAGCATCCAGGATGCAGTTGTCGACCGGGCTCGTCCGGGTGCCTCCTGTGCGGATTTATACCAGTTGGCCGTGGACATGGCCGGGCAAGAGCAATTCGGGGATTATTTTATGGGATATAAGGAAGAACAGGTTAAGTACATCGGCCACGGGGTGGGACTCGATTATGACGAGTTTCCCCTGCTTTCCAAGGGGTCGCCCCACGTGCTGGAGCCCGGCATGGTCTACGCGCTCGAACCCAAGTTTTTGTTTCCCGGCAGGGGTATGATTGGCCTGGAGAATACATATTACGTGAACCAGGTGGGTTCTGTGAAGCTGAGCCGGACTTCCGATGAGCGGATGATCCTTTAAACGCGTTTTTTAAGACCTGCAGGATGGAGGAAAGCATTACGTGGAAACCGCGATCAGTTCCCAGGAAATATTACTGCGCTTAGCCCTGGCCGTGCTCTTGGGAGGGCTTGTGGGTTTTGAACGGGAGCGGCATAATCGCCCGGCAGGATTTCGGACCCATGTGCTGGTTTGCGTGGGATCAGCCTTGATCATGCTGGTTTCTGCCTACGGGTTTGCCAGGGAGCTGGGCAGCGCCGGTTACGTCGTGGATCCCTCCCGGATAGCCGCCGGGGTGGTTACGGGGATCGGCTTCCTCGGGGCCGGCACGATTCTGCGTCACGGCAACACCATTACAGGTCTTACCACCGCGGCCTCTATCTGGGTTGTTTCCGGGGGGGGTTTGGCTGTGGGGATCGGGTTTTACCTGGGAGCCATCCTGGCTACCACCATGGTGCTGGTCAGCCTGATCCTGCTGCGGGGGCTGGAAAGCTCTTTCGTACGGATGAAGCGCCTGCGGCGTTTGTGGGTGCGGGGGGTGGATCAACCCGGCCTGCTGGGACGCATTGGGAATGTCCTGGGAGAGTATGGGGTTAATATCACCAAGGTTGATCTAAGCGACGCGGAATACCAGGAAACATTTAAAACCGAAATCATCTCTATGGAGTTCTTGCTGCGGGGGCCCCCCCGGGTTAAAGCGGATGAGCTGCTCCGGAAAATGGCCACCCTTTCCGGCATCCTGGAAGTTGGCTGGGAAGGCGGCGATGTGGGGGAAGCACTCATTTACAAACATCAGAAAAAGGAATAAGGCGATCAAGTTTCGTCAGGTTTGCTGCCGTTTTCCTGCTTGCCTTCACAAAAGGATCAGGCGATGATCGAAATTTTTCATGGGGTAAAAATATTTCTTGACTTCCAAGGATCAAGAAGAGTATAATAGGGCAGAAAATGAGAATTAGTCTCAAAAAGAATGGTATTTTTTTAAGCATTATATTTAGAATGAATATCAATTTTAATTCAAGGAGTGACGGCCGTGTCCCTGTGCCAGCTGAAAAAGAAAAACCGCTGCATCATTGAAAAACTGCCTGCTGTCCGGATGTTAAAAGCCCTGGGGTTACAAGAAGGTATGTGTATTTCTGTCATTTGTAACCAGCCCTGGGGCGGCCCCGTGGTCATTGAGGCGGGAACACGGAGTATTGCCCTGGATAAAACCCTGGCGAAACAGATCGTTGTAAAAGAGGTGTAAGGTTGCGCTGTCATGCTGCCGGCGATCAAGCTGCACACCCGGCCGGAAATCAAATAAAAATCTTGCTCATGGGCAACCCTAACGTGGGAAAGAGCGTAATTTTCTCCAAGCTTACAGGGAGGCAGGTCCTCGCTGCCAATTACAGCGGGACCACGGTGAGTTTCACCCGGGGAACGGTAAATTACCAGGACAAGCAGGCCATGATGATCGATGTTCCGGGCACCTACTCCCTTTCGGCCAGTTCTGAGGCGGAGAAGGTAGCGGTAAAAATATTAAGTGAAGGGGCCCACGTAGTTGTGTGTGTCCTGGATGCCACCAACCTGGAGCGCAATCTTAACCTGGCCCTCTGGTTGAAGGAACATAACATCCCCATTGTATTCGCTTTAAACCTTTTTGATGTGGCAAAGCGTCGGGGAATAGAGATTAACGTCAAGGCCCTGCAAAAAGAACTGGGAGCCCCCGTTATCCCGACGATCGCAATCAGAAATATCGGCTTACAGGAATTGCTGGATGAAGCCTGGAAGCAGGCCGATGAGAGGTTTGCGGAGGGCATTGAAGTTAAACTGACTGAGGATGATTACTGGCAAGAAGTGGGACGCATCCTCAAGAAAGTTCAGAAAGTCGGGCATCGTCACCCGACGGCTTTGGAAAAATTGGGCGATATGACCCTGCAGCCATTTCCGGGTATCCCCATTGCCCTGTTGGTCCTGGCCGCTGCGCTGGGACTGGTTGTAGGGGGCGGAAAAGGGCTCAGGGCCTTTATTTTACTTCCGCTTGTTAACGATCTGCTGGTTCCCTGGGTTACAGCATTTGTTTCAATCTTTATTCCTGAGGGGATTTTATTTAACGTGCTCGTGGGGGAGTACGGAATGCTGGTAAAAGGATTGGAGTGGCCCTTCGCCCTGATCCTCCCCTATGTGTTCCTGTTTAATGTGGCTCTTTCCGTCCTGGAGGACAGCGGTTTTTTGCCCCGCCTGGGGGTGCTGGTGGACGGCCTGCTGCGTCGCCTGGGTGTGCAGGGTGGAAATATTATCCCCATTATCCTGGGGTACGGCTGTGCTGTGCCTGCCGTGTTGGGCACCCGGGCAGCCAACAGCTACAAGGAGCGCCTCATTGTTACGGGGGTGGTTGCCCTGGCGGTACCCTGCGCAGCCCAAACGGGAGCCTTTGTCGTTCTCCTCGGGGACCAGTCCCTCCTGGCCCTGGTATTCATTTACATGATTTCCTTTGCAGCCATTGTCGGTGCGGGGATGGTGATGAACCGCTTGATTCCCGGCCAGGCGGAACCCATGCTGCTGGAAATCCCCAATCTGCTGCGGCCCGACCGGGAAGCGTTGTTCGGCAAGATCTGGATGCGTACCCGCCATTTCGTCTTAGAAGCGCAAATTCCCATGCTGCTGGGCATCGGTTTAGCCGCCCTGGTGGCGGAAACAGGCGTGTTAGACGCTATCAGTGTTTATATTCAACCGCTGGTGGTCAGCTGGCTGGGTTTGCCGGCGGAAGCCAGCCTGGCCCTAGTGCTGGGCATTGTGCGGCGTGAACTGGCCGTGCTGCCCCTGCTGGAATTAAACCTGTCCACCCTGCAGCTTCTAGTGGGATCCATCGTGGCGCTGTTCTACCTGCCCTGCCTCTCCGTGCTGGTGGTGTTAATTAAAGAGTTTGGCGTAAAAATCGCCGTGTCCCTGGCTCTTTTTACCATTGTCTTTGCCTTTGCGGC
Organism: Syntrophomonadaceae bacterium; assembly: GCA_003561325.1. Classification (GTDB taxonomy): domain Bacteria; phylum Bacillota; class Dethiobacteria; order DTU022; family UBA8154; genus SKMY01. The sequence goes on from PWWY01000010.1 coordinate 7,702, forward strand.
GGCCGGGCTGTTCAACCAGACCGCCAGGATGGTCATGACAGTGATTTAAAATTAATGAACCTGGTGATCAAAGTTGCACAGGAATGAAATTTGTTTCCCCGCTTGCCCTCGACTCACTGGATTTGCGACATAATTTGTTTC
>PWWY01000059.1 GCA_003561325.1 Syntrophomonadaceae bacterium
CTGGCCCTGGCTGCCCGCCTGGCTCGCCGCTTGAACCTGCTTCAAGACCTGGATGAGCAGCGAATCATCCGCATCGTCCGTTGGTTGGGCCCGCCTGCCGCTCCCGGCTTTTTGACCCGGGATAGCCTGCTGCAGGCACTGCAGTTTGACAAAAAGAGGGAGGGAGTGGACTCCATTTTCGTTTTGCCCGAAACGATCGGGCGCGTGAGCTTTTACCGTTCTCCTCCCCTGGATGCTCTCCGGGCCACCTTTGATGATTTTCTTCAAGGTCGACTGGCGTAACCGCTCCGGGGTTAAATGAAACCCTTTGCAGGGAGAAGAAAAAAAGATACAATAGGGCTATGAAGTTTAACCAGGCTTCGCTGCCGTTTCCCTGCCTGTCCAGAGCAAACATTGGATTTACCTGCATCAAAAGGCGCGCAGGGGTTTTAGTAAAGTCGCCCCAACCTGTTTGACCGATCGTAGCCAGGGAGTTTTTGCAGGAGTATGATTTAAATCGAAAAAGCGGGTGTTGAGGATGAAAGATCAAAAAACTGAAAAAAAATTATTGACCCTGGAAGATGTCCAGGGACCCCCGGCCGTCGTCGCCTATATTCGCAAAGCCAATGAGAACCTGGGTGTCCTGGGCTATACAGAACACGGGTTTCGACATACGGATATGGTGGCCCATACGGCCTACCGCGTGATCAAGGAAATGGGTTTCAGCCAGCGAGAGGCCGAGCTGGCCGCCATCGCCGGTTACCTGCACGATATCGGCAACGTGGTGGAACGCAGCCATCACTACTACACCGGTTCGATCATCTCCATGGGACTGCTGCGTGAGATGGGCATGGATGAACTGGAAATTGCCGACGTCGCTGCGGCCATTGGGAATCACGATGAGATTAACGGCCGGCCGGTCAGCAACGTTTCAGCTGCGGTTATCCTGGCGGATAAAGCCGACGTGCACCGTTCCCGGGTGCGCAACCGGGACTTTGCCACCTTTGATATTCACGACCGGGTAAACTATGCCGTGGAAGAATCGATGCTGGAGCTGGAGCCCGAGCGACGGATCATCACCTTGAAATTGAAGATCGATACCCAGATCAGCCGCGTCATGGAATACTTTGAAATTTTTCTCACCAGGATGATCCTGTGCCGCAGGGCGGCAGACTTTTTATCAGCCCGCTTTGCCCTGGTGATCAATGAAGCCCAGCTGCTGTAAGCCTCAGAAGGAGGGATAGTTATTTGGTGCGCAAAAAAAAGACGAAGACCGGGCGATTCATTTTTATCTTTTTATCCGTGCTGCTGGTTTCCGGGTCTATTTATTTCCTGGCCAACTGGGAGGATTACTTGAGGAAAGGCCTGGACCTGGAGGGCGGGGTCTATGTGCTCCTGGAGGCCCAGGTTGCAGAAGATGAAGACCTGGATCACGATGCCATTCAACGGGCCATGACCATCATCCGCAGCCGTATTGACGAGCTGGGCGTGGTGGAACCCACGTTGCAGCGGGAGGGTGATAGGCGCCTGCGCATCGAGCTGCCGGGCATAGAAGACCAGGCCCAGGCCATGGAAGTGATCGGCCGCACGGCCCAGCTCACCTTCCGCAGCCCCGCAGGCGAAGATCTCCTAACGGGGGGCCACCTCAGGACAGCGTACTTTACCCGGGGGCAGTACAATGAGCCCCTGGTCGCCCTGGAGTTTGATACCGAGGGTGCCGCACGATTTGCCCAGGCGACGAGAGAATTCCTGGGTGACGTGATCTACATCTACCTGGACGATGAAATTGTCTCGGCTCCCGTGGTGGAAAGCGTGATCGCCGATGGTAACGCCGTGATCACGGGCATCCCCACGGCAGAAGAAGCCAGGGATATTTCCATTATGCTGCGCTCGGGCGCCCTGCCCGTTGACCTGGTGGAGTTGGAAACGCGCTCGGTTGGTCCCGTCCTGGGGGAAAACGCGCTGCGCCTGAGTTTTTCTGCGGGGATCATTGGTTTGAGCATCGTGATGCTGTTCATGCTGTTTTTCTACCGCTTCGCCGGCCTGGTTGCCGACATCAGCCTTTTCGTTTACCTGGCCCTGGTTTTTGCCATCCTGGCCGCGGTGAACGCGACACTTACCCTCCCCGGGATCGCGGGATTGATCCTCTCCATCGGCATGGCCGTTGATGCCAATATCCTGATCTTCGAACGGATCAAGGAAGAGCTGGTCAGTGGAAAAACAACCCTGGTGGCGATTAATTCCGGTTTTGAGCGGGCCTTCCGTGCCATTATTGATGCCAATATCACGACCGTGATCGCTGCCCTGGTGCTGTTTATCGTGGCCAGCGGCCCCGTGCGCGGCTTTGCTGTCGTCCTGTTGATCGGCATCCTCTGCAGTGTCTTCTCCGCGATATTCTTGACGCGATTCTTGCTGCGCCTGGCAGCGCGCTCCAAGATGATCAAAAGCCCGGCGTACCTGGGATTTAGGGGGGGGAGTTAAGGTATGCAAAAACCTAATTTTGATTTTTTACAGCACCGCACCCGGGGATTCATTTTCTCCGGGGCTCTCATCCTCCTGGGGTTAATTTCCCTGCTCTTTAATGGCCTCAACCTGGGCATCGATTTTACCGGGGGGACGATTTTGCACCTGCGCCTGGAAAGCGGCTACCAGATGGACGAAGTGCGCCAGGTCCTGGAGCCTTATGGGCTGGCGGGTGTGCCCCTGCAGCGGGTCGGACGGGCCGACGATCCTGCGGCCAATGAAGTGATTGTCAAGGCGCCTCACCTGGATGAACAGACCCGGCGGGAAGTCCTGGCCTCTTTCCAGGAACGCTGGACGGAGATGACGTCCCAGGATATTTTACGGGTTGATAACGTGGGCGCAGTCATCGGCAGGGAATTGACACGGGAAGCTTTTTTTGCGCTGTTGATCGCTGCCGCGGGCATGGTCCTCTACATCACGTTCAGGTTTGAATTCAAATTTGCCCTGGCGGCCATCCTGGCGCTGCTCCATGATGCGTTTCTGATTATCGCCGTGTTTTCCCTTTTCCAACTGGAAATAAACAGCCCGTTTATTGCCGCGGTTCTGACGATTATCGGTTACTCCATCAATGACACTATCGTGGTTTTCGACCGGGTTCGGGAGAACCTCAAGTATCGCAGGAAGCGAACCCTCAAGGAAATTGTGAACGACAGCATTAACGAGAACCTGGTTCGCTCCGTGAATACCTCCCTCACCACGCTGGTCGTCTTGCTTTCACTGTTCATCGCGTTTAATTATTTTGTGGGAGGAATGGACCTGCGGCTCTTTGCCCTGGCCTTGTTGATCGGGATCGTGAGCGGAACGTATTCATCCATCTTCATTGCCAGCCCCGTCTGGTATGCCTGGCGGTCAAAGGATGAGAAGTACAGGGAAAAAGCTCCTGTGTAACCAGGTTAATTAAAGGATAATTGGGACATAACAGCGAATTATGACAGGAGAAGTCGAGAATGTCATTAAACCCATGGAGGTGAACCCTTTTGAGCCAGTTTGGTGTAATTTTAGCCCTTATCTTTAGTTTAATCATTGCGATTTTTGCCATTGCCAACAACCAGCCTATTGAAGTGAACTACCTTTACGGCAAGGCGGAAGTTTCGGCGATTGTCGTGATTCTCGGGGCGGCGATTTTGGGTGCGCTGGTGATCTTTCTGCTGAGCATGTTTCGACAGATCCGGATTAGTTTCCAGATCCGCAGCCTGCGCAATGAAGTGGAAAACTACAAAAGCAAGAACGCAGAGATGGAAAAAGAGCGGGAACGGCTCCTGGCCCAGGTGGAGCAGCTTTCTGAGCTTTCAGCGGGCGGGCAGATGGCCGTGACCGGGGAACAGGTCCAAGAGGAAGAAATTCCCGCCCAGGCCCTGCAGGGATCAGGGGAAAGCCCGGGTGATCATCATGCCCCTCAGGTTGATGCAGCGGGCGAAGAAGAGGATGAGGACCGTACCTGAGAAAGAAAGCGAGCATCGAAACGATCATGGCAGCAACGGGACAACTGCATAAGCACCACTGGCGCCTCTATCCTCAGCAGAAGAAGATCATGGAACAGCTGGCCTGGGGATTGGATATTCCAGGGCCCGTAGCCCAGGTATTGATGAACAGGGGAATTAACACCGTAGAGGATGGAAAGCGTTTTTTAAATCCATGTCTTTCACGGCTTTATTCCCCTTTTTCCATGAAAGACATGGATCGCGCGGTGCTGCGGATCCAACAGGCCCTAAACAAAGGTGAAAGAATTGCTGTCTACGGGGATTACGATGTCGACGGCGTAACCGCGACGGCGCTTTTGTATGATTTCTTAAAAGGACTCCAGGGCGATGTGGTCAGCTATATTCCTCATCGACTGCACGAGGGCTACGGCCTGAATCTGCCGGCCTTAAAAGGGTTACAAGAACAGGGAGTGTCCCTGGTGATTACCGTGGACTGCGGCATCAGCTCCCGGGAAGAGATCGCGGGCGCGAAAGCATGGATGGTCGATGTCATCGTCACCGATCATCACCACCCCCCGGCGTGCCTGCCTGACGCTGCGGCGGTGGTTAATCCTTTGAGGCCGGACTGCGTTTATCCCTTCAAACAGCTGAGCGGGGTGGGCATTGCCTTTAAGCTGATCCAGGGACTGGGAGAACAAGCGGGGGCCGATGCAGGGATCTGGGACTACCTGGACCTGGTTGCTCTGGGAACCATTGCCGATGTTTGTCCCCTGGTGGAGGAGAACCGCATCCTGGTTACATACGGTTTAGAAACGATGGAAAGAACACTGCGTCCCGGCATCCAGGCCCTTTGCCAGGCAGCGGGGTTAAGCCGGCCGACGCTCAACACGGATGATGTGGCTTATCTTCTCTCCCCCCGGTTGAATGCCGCGGGACGCCTGGGGGATGCAGATATAGCCTTGAACCTGCTGTTGATGAAGAACCTGGAAGAGGCCAGGCCTGTCGCCATGCACCTGCACCAGGAAAACAGCCGGAGACAAAAGCTGGAGGCCGATATCCTGGCCGAAGCCCATACGCTGGCGGAATATAGTTTTGGGGAAGATCCTGAAAGAAAGTTTCTCCTTTTGGCGCGGGAAGGATGGCACCAGGGCGTGCTGGGCATCGTAGCCAGCCGCATGGCGGAGAAATATCGGCTTCCCGTGATGCTTCTCGCCCTGCAAGAGGGCCTGGGCCGGGGGTCAGGAAGAAGCGCGGGCGGCTTCAGCCTCATTGAAGCCCTGGAAAACTGCCAGGATCTCCTGTCCGGGTTTGGCGGTCATGACGCCGCAGCCGGTGTGACCGTGGAAGCCGGGGCAATCCCCGCCCTGGCTGCCTGCCTGGAACGGCAGGCCCGCCTTTATTTTGCCGGACAGGAGCCACAACCGGACCTTCTGCTTGACGCTTTGATTGAGCCCGAGGACTTAAACCCCGTACTGGTTCAGTGCCTGGATATGCTGGAACCCTTTGGTTATGGCAATCCCCGGCCTTTTTTCCTGGGGACCAACTGGTCCCTGGAGCACAAGAAAGAAGTAGGGAAAGGGAAAAAACACCTGCAGCTGCAGGTGAAAAAAAACGGCAAGCTTTTCCGCGGGATTTGTTTTAACGGAAAAACCAGGCTGGAAGAAGCGGATTTACTGAGAGAGATGGACCTGGTTTTTTCGGTTTCCTTTGACCGGTGGCGCGGCAGCGATGCCTTACAGCTGGAAATCCACCAGAGTGCTTATCGTGATGAATTTCCTGGAAAACCTTTCACCCTGGTTGATCGTCGGGGGGTTAAAGCGAAAAAACGGTACCTGGAGAGCCTGCTGGAAAAAAACGAAGCGGTTCTTGTGGTCGTGAACACCCATAAACGGTTGAAGCAGCTGCAGGACCAGTTCGGCGGCAGGGCGAACATTGTTTTCAGCCATCAGGGCGAGGTGCCTGCGCAAAGGGCGCTGGGAGACCCCGCTCACCTGGTGTTTTATGATTTGCCCCTGGGCGAAAACAAACTCCTCCGCCTGGTTGATCACCTGGTGCGGCTCGCTGCAGGGACGGAGACGACCCGGATCCACCTGCTCTATCATGAACAAGACTACCAGGATAATTTGAAGCTCTTTGCCGCGACTCTCCCCTCCCTGGCCTCCATTGAGCAGGTTTTCCACCTGCTCCAGGAGATCACGGCAGGCCAACCGACCTCATGGCCCGGATTAACGAGACACCTGAGCCAGCGCCTGCCGTTCGCGCATACTTCCCACCTGCTGGAAAGCTGCCTCTCCCTCTTGAAACAAGCAGATTACATAACACCTGACCATGATGGTCTTTATCGCCTGCAGCCGCAAGAAACAGCAGACTATTGTTTGCTGTTAAAAGATGTGGCCGGGACGGAAGACTTTCTCCAGGTGAAAAAGCAATGGCAGCAGTCTATCGCCTGGCAGCGACACCTCCTGGAAGCACCGGGAGAAGAGATTGCCGCTAGGTTAGCAGGGTCGTCACCCGGGCGGTAGCACAGAGCGCTGTTATCGCGGAAGTACCTCAAAGGAGAGCGGCACGGGATGAGTATGCAGTTATTAAAACACCGCTTTTTAAAATATAATAACCGGGAAGAGGACTGGGCGCTAATTCGCAAAGCGTACGATTATGCGCTGCAGGCCCACTCCGGGCAGACACGCATTTCCGGCAGTTCTTACATTATTCATCCCCTGGGTGTTGCGCTGCTCTTGGCCGAACTGGAACTGGACCTGGTGACGCTGGTGACCGGGCTTTTGCATGATGTCCTGGAGGACACCAACATCACGTATGAGGAAATCGAAAAGGAATTCGGTGAGGAAGTCGCGTACCTGGTAGACGGGGTGACGAAATTAAGCCGCATGGAATTCCGATCCAAGGAAGAACACCAGGCTGAAACCTGGCGCAAAATGTTCGTCGCCATGGCCAAGGACATCCGGGTAATCCTGGTTAAGCCGGCGGATCGCACCCACAACATGCGCACCCTGCGACACCTGAATCCCGAGAAGCAAAAAGAAGTAGCCAGGGAAACCCTGGAAATCTATGCGCCCCTGGCCCACCGCCTGGGGATCTACAAGATCAAGTGGGAGCTGGAAGACCTCGCTTTCCGCTACATGAACACCAGGGACTACTATAACCTGGTGGAAAAGCTGGCCAAGAAACGCGAAGAGCGGGAAGACATCATCCAGCAGGCCATAACCATTTTAAACGAAAAATTAGAAGATGCCGACATTGAGGGCGATATCAGCGGACGACCCAAGCACCTGTACAGCATTTATACCAAGATGAAAGAGCAGGAGAAAGACTTTAACGAGATCTATGACCTCACAGCCGTGCGGATTATTGTCAACACCGTGAAGGATTGCTATGCCGCCCTGGGGATTGTGCATACTCTCTGGAAACCCATCCCCGGTCATTTTAACGATTACATCGCCATGCCAAAATCCAACATGTATCAATCCCTGCATACCACGGTGGTTTTCGCGGAAAATGAACTTTTGGAAGTGCAAATCCGCACATGGGACATGCATCGTACGGCAGAATACGGGATTGCCGCCCACTGGCGCTACAAGGAAAAAGCCAGGGATGACCGCGAGTTCGAAGAAAAGCTTTCCTGGTTGAGGCAGCTCCTGGAGTGGCAGCAAGAGCTGAAAGATGCCCATGAATTCATGGAACACGTGAAGATCGACCTGTTTACTGACGAAGTGTTTGTTTTTACCCCAAG
>PWWY01000207.1 GCA_003561325.1 Syntrophomonadaceae bacterium
CTTCTGGAGTATCCTGAGCAGCGCCGCCTGGACAGGTAAAGCAATCTCGCCGATTTCCTTTAAGAAGAGGGTGCCCCCTTCGGCCCGGGAGATCACTCCGGTCATTCCCTGGCCGTTTCTAGCCGACACTTCTTCATAACCGAAGAGCTCTTTTGTTAATATTTCCTGGGGGCAGGCCTTACAGTTCACGCTGATAAAAGGACCGTATTGCCTGGGACTGGCGCTGTGGATGGCTTGCGCGAACAGTTCTTTGCCCGTTCCCACTTCGCCCTGGAGCAATACAGGGTAGGGGAGCGGCGCAACTTTCTGTGCCATTTTCTTAACCGCGTTCATTGCCGTAGAGCAGCAATGGATGTCTTGGAACGTATGAACTGCAGGAACCCGGGCAAGCATTTTTTCGTCTTGACTGTTTCGATCCAGGCGCCGCAGCCGTTGGTAGAGGCTTTTCAGTTCAGCTACATTGCGAAAAACAACTCGCCTCACTGCACCCAATACTTCACCTTCGATCACGAGGGGACACCGGTGCACCAGGGCCGTTTTCCCCTTGATGTCTTGCAGCTGGCCGAATTCCTGCTTGTTTCCTGAGCAAAGAAGCTGCAGCTTCGTTTCCGGGATGATTTCTGCTACCGGTTTTCCAAGCGCTTTTTCGGAGGAAATCTGAAGATAATCCTGGCAGCTTTTATTGATAAAGACGACCTCCCCTTCCCGGTTCGCAATAACCAGGGGATCCGGATCCAGATCCAATATTTGCATTAAAACGGCACAGTCTCGACATTCTTTCGTCTTCGTTAGAAATATGCGGTTGAGTTTTGTTTCCAGCGCGTTCATCCTCTTCACCCCCACCCTTTATGGATGATGCATAAATTATTTAAATATTCCGTCTTTACATTCATTATAGCACATTCAACTCCCCTGATAAAGCCTTTCATTCCTTCTAAAGAACAAATAAACGGGGGAAACAATTCCTGCAGGGGGCAACCGTGATCAAGAAAGAGAGCGAAGGGCTAAAGAACCCGTTCGCTCTCTTTCTTGATCTTATTCCCGCTTGACGCCTTCTTTGCAAAAAAAAATTCGCATTGCTGGAAATTACTTGAACTGTTTTGCCGAGGAAAAGCGCAGGCCCTGGTGATCCATCCTTACAACGCAACAGCGGTTTCCTTACTGGTAAATATACTTTTCATTGGTTAAGTTCTTTTTCGCCCTGGCGGAATCCTTCGGAGAAGCAAAAAGCCGGTCGATGTGGTGATTCAAAGTCGGGCTGCAAAAAATAATGACATGGTCGTCGGGCAGCAGGTAATCGTTGCCCCGGGGCGTAATCACTTTGTCCCCGCGCAGAATGGCGCCGATGAGGATACCGGAAGGAATACCGGCGTGCTGAATTTTCTTATTTGCCACCCTGGCATCCCCTGGAATGCTCAGTTCCATGACCTCCATTTTACCGTCTTCCAGAAAGGAGAATGAGAAGATGTCACCCTTGCGGATCAGCCTGAGGATCTGGGCCGCCGTAAGAATCCTGGGGCTGATAATATGCTCAATCCCGATATTCTCAAACAGGGTGTAGTAGTCCTGGTTGATTACTTCACAAATGGTTTTCTTCACGCCAAAATGCTTGGCCAGGACAGAGGCGAGAATATTCGTGCGGTCGTCTCCCGTAACGGCGACCAGGATGTCCGCATTTTGGATTTCTTCCTGCCGCAGGAAAGAGAGATCTGTAGCATCCCCCTGCAAAATGAGCGTCCTGGATAACTTGGAGGCAATTAACTGGCAGCATTCGGAGCTCTTCTCAATGATCTTGATATTGATATTGTTTTTCTTGTTCGCTTCGAGCATTTCCGCCAGCTGAAACCCGATGCGTCCTCCCCCCAGGATTACGACGGTCTGGGTTTTCTGTTCTTTCTTCTGCACCAGCCAGCCGAGTTCATTGAACATCCCCCGCTGCCCGATGAGAAACAGCTTGTCGCTGGTATGGATCACGGCATCGCCGCTGGGGATCACGAAATCGCCGTTTGCCCTTTCAATGGCCGCCACCATGGTATTTTGGGGGAATTGCACTTTATGCAGGGGTTGATTGATCAGCCTGGACTGGGCATCGACCACGACGCTGAACATTTTTATCCGGCCCTTGGCAAAGTATTCCGTGTCCCGGATGTCCGGCTCCTTGATCAATTTAACAATTTCAAAGGAAGCCACCCGTTCCGGGTTAATAAAGATATCAATCCCCAGCTGCTCGTTGCTGAGGACAATGTCTCCCTCGTAATATTCAAGGTTGCGTACCCGGGCAACGGTTATATGGATATCGTATTTCTTGGCCAGCAGGCAGGCAATGATATTGACCTCATCAACCTCTGTCACTGCAATCAGCATCTCGGCGCTGCGGATCCCCGCTGCTTCCAGGGCCCTGGCGCTGGCTCCGTTGCCGGTGTGCACCATGACGTCCAGCTCTTCGTTCAGGCTCCTGGCCTTATCGGGATCCTGCTCAATAATCACCACGTCCTGCTTTTCGTCGGATAAGAGTTTTGCCAGGGCGGCCCCTACGCCTCCGCCGCCAACAATGATGATCTGCATCATAACATCTCCTCTGCGTGAACCGCCTGGTGTTTCATACTGAAATTAAGTCATTTCCTGGATGCGGCTAACCTTGGAAAGGTGAATCCTGGAAGACATCAACTTGATCGACTCGTTTTTAAATATAGAAAATACTGCTGAACTCCTCGCCCTGTTCGTTTCATTACTGTTGATTGTGTTGTTCACTTCAACTGGAGGCCGTTCATCACGGCGTGGCAGGAACAGGAGGTGCTGATCAAAAAATCCCCCTTTCCCCTGGCCCGCAGGCGGTTATTCAATTCCTGCACCGATGTCGCTCGATAACCGCCCAGGCCCGGAGCCAGTTGCACGCTGCGCACCACGCAGGAAACAAAAGGCTTTACCTCGATGCGCTCCAGCAGCTGGTAGAGCGGTTCTGGCCGGGGCAAACCGGTGACCGTGCAGGTTTTTTCGGGCTCACTGCAATCGGGCGGGCAGGTAAAATCTGCATAGCTTAAATACAGGGTTCCCTTGTCATCCCGGAACATAAAAGGGAGCTCCAGGTTCATTTCCGGCACCGGGATCCGCGCAACCTCATGATCGCGGGCCAGGTCCTGGCAAAGGAATTCGTATAGCAAATGCCGGGGCAACGCCGGAATGATCCAGCAGTCTTCCCGGATATTTTCCAGCACGGATTGCAGCGCCGCAACGGCGTCGGCGATCCAGACCCGGCCGTTCTCCAGGGAGAGGTCCGCCAGCTGCTCCCCCTCGTGATCGATCACGATGATCGGATCGCGGGGAAAATGTCGTCGGATGCCCTGCACCAGGGTTTGGCCGACCCGGCCGTAGCCGAAGATATAAAACTCCATTCTCTTCTCCCTCTGCACGCCTCACTCCGGGCACAAGGTCTCGTTCATATCTCGTAATGCCCATTGTAAACCACTTAACAGGATATGTAAAGCACGGAAAATGAACGACCGGCAGATAGTAATACCACCGGGTGCCTGGGCGACCCGGTGGTGATCTTTATCTGTAATAAGGAACCGGTGAGCGCAACTGCTGTCTCACGATTTCTCCTTCTCCTGCTTTTGTTTTTCCACTTCTTCTTCGACCAGGACGCGGCGCAGGATCTTACCGATCATGGTCTTGGGAAGCTCACTGCGAAATTCAACCGTTTTAGGTACCTTGTATTTCGCCAAATTCCCGGATAAGTACTCCAGGATCTCTTTCTCCGTCAGGGTTTCGCCTTCTTTGGGCACGATATAGGCCTTTAAGGTTTCACCGCGGTACGGATCGGGAATACCGGCCACGGCGGCCTCCTGGATTTTCTCATGGGCATAAAGGACTTCTTCAATTTCCCTGGGGTAGATGTTGTATCCCCCGGCGATGACCATGTCTTTCTTGCGGTCCACGACAAAGAAATAGCCCTCTTCATCCATTTTGGCGATATCCCCGGTATGCAACCAGCCATCCCGCAGTGCCTGGGCCGTCTCTTCGGGCATATTCAGGTAACCCTGCATCACCTGGGGACCCTTGACAACCAGCTCGCCGCTCTCCCCGATATCCAGTTCTTCATCGGGGTTTTCCGTGTGCACAATCTTGGCCAGTGTATTGGGGAAAGGAAGCCCGATGCTTCCCGGTTTCCGTGTGCCGTAGATGGGATTGGCATGGGTAACGGGAGAGGATTCCGACAGCCCGTAACCTTCCACCAGTTTCCCCCCGGTGAGCTTTTCAAACTGGCTCTGCACTTCCACCGGTAGGGGGGCGGCCCCGCTGATGCAGGCCTTGATGGAGCTCAGGTCATATTTGCTGATTTCCGGGGAGTTGATGATCGCCACGTACATGGTCGGCACCCCGGGGAAAAGCGTCGGCTTTTCCTTGTCGATCAGCTTGAGGATTTCGTTCAAATCAAAGCGGGGCACCAGGATCAATGATCCGCCGAAGACCAGGGAAAGGTTCAAACAGGTCGTCATCCCGTAGCTGTGGAAGAAAGGCAGCACGGAGAGGGTGACCTCTTTCCCTTCTTGAAAGTCCGTCAACCAGGCCCGTGTTTGGTAAACATTGGCCACCAGGTTTTTATGGGTCAAAACGGCCCCCTTGGAAACCCCGGTGGTCCCGCCCGTATAGAGGAAACAGGCTGGCGTACCCACGTCGGCCTGTATCTCCCCGGGGGATAAGCCGCTTTGCTTTTGTAAAATATCCTGCAGCCACACATCTCCCGACTTTAATTCAACCCGGTCCCCTTCTTTCTTCTCCCGGGCCAGGGTATACAAGAATTTCAATACCCCGGGGAAATATTCTTTGATATTCGTCACAATGATCGCCTTGAATTTGAGCTTTTCTTTAATACTCCTGACCATGGGGTAAAAACGGCTCAAGGTCAGCACCACTTCTGCTTCCGCATCCTTCAATTGATACTCCAGCTCCCTCTCCACGTAGAGAGGGTTGCACGGGATCACGGTGCACCCCGCCTGCAGGGCGCCGTAAAAAGCCAGGACATACTGGGGGCAGTTGGGCAAATGCAGTGCGACGCGGGAGCCTTCTTTGAGGCCCAGCCCTTTTAAGGCTGCGGCAAACTGGTTGACCAGCACGCCCATTTCCTGGTAGCTCTTTTTCCCTCCCATGAAGATGGTCGCCGTATTGGTGGGGAATTCTTTTACTTTTTCATGAAAAAGCTGGGGCAGTGTCTTTGATGGAATTTCCACGTCTGCCGGTACACCGGGTTCATAAGACGATAACCATATTTTTTCCATGAAATTTGTCCTCCTTCAGTTAGAAACCTGTGATCTCCTGCTGTGACTGCTCTTCATATAGTAGTGTTCTCTGTAGTTCCGAAAAAACCTGCTGTACCGCGCAAGTTTGCTCAAATTATCACACTATTCTTCTTGCCTGTAGATGCTGGCTTCAATTTTTTTCCTTCCTGTGGTAAAATGAATTGACCGGCGCCTGGATCACGCCGGTGGAAACGAGGTGACTCATGGTCAGAAAAGTTTTCCTGCTCGTCACCCTCTGCGCCTTCATCCTGCTGGCCGTTTTGGGCCCGCTGAGTTTTTTAACGGCGGAAACACCTCCCGTGGCCACCAACAAGCACCCGCGCTTGAGCGGCTACACCCCCGGGGGCTTCTTCCTCGAAAACCGCATTAAAGATCTCTATGCCAAGAGAAGCCCGCTGCTGCAGGAGTATTTTACCACGGAGGTCACAGTGGCCGCGGCGGGAGATATCATGGTGCACAGCCCCCAGTTTCACAGCGCCTTCGCGCCGGAGACGGGAACCTATGATTTCTCCAGGCACTTCATGGAGATCAGCCCGTACCTGCAGCAAGCGGATCTAACCGTGGCCAACCTGGAAACCACCCTGACCGGGCCGGCTTATGCGTACAGCGGTTACCCCCGGTTTAATTCGCCGCCGGAACTGGCCGGAAACCTGCGAGAAGCCGGGTTCGATCTGCTCTTCACCGCCAACAATCACTCCCTGGACTACGGAGAGACCGGGGTGTTAAACACCATCGCCCACCTGGAAGAGGCGGGGCTGGACTTCGTGGGCACGGCGAGAAACCCCGAGGAACGGGCTGACGGTTACCGGGTAAATCTGCAGCAGATCGAGCTTGCTTTTTTCGCCTACACGTACGGGACCAACGGCATCCCCGTCCCGCGGGGGAAAGATTACCTGGTTTGCCTGATCGATGAAGGCCAGATCGTCGCCGATATCCAGCGGGCTAAAGAAAACCAGGGGGCCGATGCCGTGATCATCGCCCTGCACTGGGGACAGGAGTACCAGCGCTTGCCCACGCCCCAACAGCGCCAGCTGGCCCGGCGTTTGATCGATGCGGGCGCCGATGTGATCGTCGGCACGCATCCCCACGTGATTCAGCCGGTGGAGTGGATGGAAACGGAACACCACCAGGGACTGGTCTTCTATTCCCTGGGAAATTTCATCTCAAATCAGCGAAACCGCTACCGGGACAGTGGGATTATCGTCTATTTTACCATCAAGAAAGACCTGGTATTGCAGCAGACAACGGTATCTCTGGCCCACATGGAACCGACCTGGGTTTTACGGAAAAACCAGTTGGGCCCGGACCGCTATGCCATCTTGCCGGTCAACCCGCTGCTGCTGCAAGAAGAAAAGATGGAAGCGATAGATTTGTCCGGCCAGGAGACGCAGCGCCTGCGGGAGGTCAAGGAGGAAACAGAGGATATATTCTGGAGATACTGGGAGTAACCCGTGATGCGGAGGATCGCCCTGCACTTCAGCGGGCAGGGTTCCCTCCCGACATTTTCATACAGGGCGGTTAAACGCCCTCTTCCTCGCCTTCTCCTCGCGGCTGATCATCTCCTGCTGGCAGGTCTTGCTCTTTCCCGGGGGGAGCAGGGGGGGAGGCAGGGCCTTCATCTTTATAGCTGCTGATCACCCGGGCCAGGAAATAGTGGTAGCCCGCAAGGACAAGAAAGAGCAGGATAAACAGGGGATAGTCGCTGTAAAGCAGAAAATATACACCGATGATGATATAGACAATCGTAAGCAGGTAAAAAGTTTTGGGCTCTTTCATGGATGTGGCTCCGTTGATAAAAGTAACAGGGTTCCCCCTGTAAGACAGGGGCAAGGAAAAACGTGCTGCGGGCAGGACTTTGTTAAACTATGCTGAATCATTTACATGAGCAGCTACATCTATCATGTCATGAAGGAGGGATTGCACCATGCAAAAGTATGAGTGTGCGGTTTGCGGCTACATCTATGATCCTGAAGTCGGCGATGAAAAAGGCGGTATCGCTCCTGGAAATTCCTTTGAAGATCTTCCTGAAGACTGGACCTGTCCCAATTGCGCCGTGGAAAAAGACATGTTTGAGCCCGTTTAAACGGAACCCCTCTTGAAAAGGTGTCTCTTCGTTGATACAGCGGTGTTGGCGGGCAGGGCGACCAGGGCCCTGCCCGCCAGCTTTTAGCCCAGGTCAAATCGTTCCAAGGTTTTTTCAATGCGCGCCACGGACCTGTCTTTTCCCAGGACCAGGAGGATGTCCAGCAGTTCAGGGCCCCTGGTTCGCCC
>PWWY01000031.1 GCA_003561325.1 Syntrophomonadaceae bacterium
GTAGTACTGAAAGCAATGATAAAGGGTATTCTACTTTGAGGTGTTGAAGATGGGGCAGCACGAAAAAACCGGCCCGAGAAAACTCCCGGATATTCTGACCCACCAGGAACAAAAGATGCTTTTAGCGCAGCCAAATCCCAAGGCCCCTACGGGGTTAAGGAATCTTTGTATGCTGCGGGTGATGCTGAACGCGGGCTTGAGATTATCGGAAATTATTCACCTCTCTCCCGATGACCAGGATGTTGACACGGGAGAACTGGTGATCCGGCGTTCTACGGGAGAACCCGGGAGAACCCTCTGGTTGGGAGAGGAAGATCGAGCGTTAATCGCCCGTTGGCAGACGATCAAACCGGAGAGCGAGTACCTTTTTTGCACTTTGAAAGGAGATATCTTGAAGGATCGTTATGTTCGGGAAATGGTCAAGAGACTGGGACGCAAAGCGGGTATCACCAAGAATATCTTTCCCCACACCTTGCGACATACATTCGCTGCGGATCTTTATGCCAAAACCAAAGATATCCGCATCGTGCAAAAAGCCCTGGGGCACGTGGACCTCTCGACAACCATGATTTATACGTATATTATTGACGAGGAATTGGAGGGCGCTTTGAGCACCTTTATCAAAGGGCGTCACTTCAGCGAGCCGGAGGAAGAACGTGCCGCGGAAGCGCCTCCGCAGGAGCAAACGACTACCGCAAAGGCAGAACAAGAGATGGAAGAAGCACAGACCAGGAAATATGCCATGCACGCCATGAAATGCATCTGCGGGGATATCATCGGGCGGGGAATGGAGAAATGCTCCGGCTGCGGCAGAAGCATCGAAGAAATCCTGGAAAAGTTGAAGAGAAATTTTCATCGTGTGAATTTTGGTATGCAAGAAGCGCAGGGTGAGAGTGAAAGCTTAAGCTAAAGAACCTGGGAGGGTACGCATTGACGAAAGGATCCCTTGTTTATCCGGATGGCGAAAAATATTTCGGTGAATTACAGGATGGTGCTCCAAACGGTGATGGGACCATGATTTTTCCCGATGGCAGTAAGTACGTGGGAGAGTTTTATGATGGTCAATTCTCCGGTCAAGGCACCTTCACAACTTTTTCAGGGACGTATGTCGGGGAGTGGAAAAGCGGTGTTCCTCATGGGCAGGGCACCTTTACATATTCTGACGGCACCGTGCAGAGCGGTGAATGGGATCATGGGCACTTTAAAGGAGAGCCTCCCCTGGATGAAGCGAATAAGCAGCTCTCCATGTTTGAAGATGAAGGGGAACCCACCGTCACGCCTGCAGCGGAGAATAAACCGGACCTTGCCAAGTATATTATCCATGAAGAAAACAACGTGTCCCCGCGTGAACAGCCGGGTCCTGAACATACCGCCCGGGAAACCTGGAGTTTTTCCACCACGTCTCCTTCCCCGACGAATCAGCGGGACGCCGCTTTTCATACCATACACGCCACCGTGCGTTTAAAAGATGGGGTCTACACCGGGGAATTAAATAAGGGCATTCCTCACGGTAAGGGAACGCTCACGAGCGCAGAGGGTACCAAGTACACAGGCCGCTGGATCGATGGCGTGATGGAAGGCGAATTTACTGTCAGGGCACCGGATGGGAAAACGTTTAAGCGTAAATTCAAGCAGGGCATTTTACAAGAACCTAAGAAGCAAATGGTCGTCAGCTTCAAATTGATGCCCGGCCGGGATGACGACCTGATCGAATGGCTGGAAAACCTGGGGGAGGGAGAGAAATCCTTTCATATCCGCCAGGCCTTACGCGAGAAAGTGTTGGGGAAAAAACCGTACTAGCAAGTTATTAACCTTTCGCTTTATCCGGGCGCCCCTAGTCCAGGGGCACAAGGCGATACTCCCGTACCTGGGGAGAATTTTCGATCATTTGTTCCGCTTCCAGGTAGATCCGGATGTATTCGCCGCCCAGCCAAAGCGGCGTCTGATCGCGATAATGGGGACTTAGCGGGTGTTCGCAGACGCCTCCCGCCAGGTTTTCCCAGGCCGCAGCTTTTCCCTCGTGAAACTCCACGACATAGCGCCAGGGAGCAGCGTTGGTTACGGAATAGGGGGCACGCAGAGGATAAGAAGCTGCGGCCACGGTCACGCGGCTGCCGTCCAGGGGGTAGGGGCCGTCGTTTAAGAGCCGGCCAAGCAGCGGGATCTGGCTTAAGTGATGCTCCAGAGTTATGTCATGAAGCTCTCCCCATTTCCAGTTTTCCGGGGCGTCGCCCAGCTGATCTTCTAACTGCGCCACGGTTTTTTGAAACGCCTTCTCCACCACGTGCTGCCTGCCCCCGGGGATGTCAGCAAACCAGGGAGAGCTTTCCGGGGACAGAAAAAGCCTGTCAAAAGTGTTTGTCGCCAGCAGGTTTTTAAACTGCTCAAACAAACCGGGTCCCATTTCATTGAAAAAGGTCACTTCCAGCATCTTCAGGTAGAGCTCGTGATAAATCGCCGGTCCCGCCAGGCCTTGGTCGTCCAGGGGCTGTTCGGCCCAGGCTTGCAGGATCGCCAAAGCCCGGGCTTCGCTGTCACGCCATGCCGCGGTCGAGCGTTCCAGTTTGGCGAGGATAGCTGGCAGCAGTTCCTGGGCCTGGGTATTGAAAACGTTATACTGCAGCTGCTGCATCCCGGCAACGCACCAATCCGTCCTCTTCTCCAGTTCCCGGGTCAGGGTCCGGGCACGGTATGGGAGGCTCCATTCCTGGGAAATGAAGTAGGGATAGTCCGGTGGAGCGATTTGATTATTTGCCGTGGCCAGGAACCCGCCGGGGGGATTCATCGCTTCCGGCAGTTCTTCAAAGGGGATATAACCTTGCCATTGATAGGCGGGATCCCAGCCCGGGACCGGCAGCAATCCTTTGCCGGCACTGCGCACCGGTATTTTCCCGACAGCCTTGTAGGCGATATTGCCTTCCTTATCGGCATACACGAAGTTCTGGGCGGGGACATGGAAATAGGTCAAGGCCCGGCGAAACGCCTCCCAGTTCTGCGCGTGGGCAAAGCGAAAAATCGCGTCAATTTCCTCGGTATGGTCGTGGGCTGTCCAGCGCAGGCTTAAAATATCCTCGCCGGGGCTGTCCAGTCCGGAGATGATCGGTCCGTTCCGCGTGATCAGAATTTCGCGCCGCGCCGGTTCATCCCAGCCCTTAACAAAATAATTTTCGGCCAGCACTTCTGCTTCTTCCCACTGCCCGTCATAGGAAAAGAGATAATTGTTCTCCGGGTGGGGGCGCTCAATATAGAGATCTTGTACATCAGGACCGACATTGGTGACACCCCAGGCGATGTGCCCGTTTGTTCCCACGATCACCCCGGGGATACCGGGGAAGATCACGCCGCTGGTCGTCAGGGTGCCAGGAATTTCCAGCCGGGTTTGGTACCAGATGGAAGGAATGCCCATGCCCAGGTGCATATCATTGGCCAGCAGGGGTTGACCGGAGGCGGTCTTGCGGCCGCTAACCACCCAATTGTTGCTGCCCCGTTCCCGGGTAGGAAAGCCGCCCCTGGCGTTTGCAACCTTCTCCAGGGTAGATAGCAGACCGGTAGAGGTGCCTTCGGTTATTTTAGCATATTCCCTGGCCGGTTCTGCCGGCAGGCCTGCAGTCACAGTAGGGCCTCCCTCGGGGGCCACGGGGAAAAGGTCCAGGGCTTTGTCTTCCGGCAGCAGCTGCAAGGCGGCCGCCAAAAAGAGCTCTGTTTCCATGTTGCCCCCCAAATCCCAGGCCATTAATTTCCCGATGCTCAAGGAATCTGCAATTTCCCATGGATCCGGTTCATAGCCCAGCAGGAGGAATTCAAAGGAAAA
Organism: Syntrophomonadaceae bacterium; assembly: GCA_003561325.1. Classification (GTDB taxonomy): domain Bacteria; phylum Bacillota; class Dethiobacteria; order DTU022; family UBA8154; genus SKMY01. The sequence continues at coordinate 3,812 of PWWY01000031.1, forward strand.
GGAACCCCGGGACCGGTTGATGTAATAATTTACCCCGGAAGCGTACTGTTGCAGCGCCCGGGCTGTTTCAGGGTTAAGCTGCGTCACGGCCCGCTCCGCGGTGTAGCGCATCAACAAGGACCTCAAGAAGTAATCGGTTTCCAGGAAATCTTCGCCGAATATTTCGGAAAGGCGCCCGGCGGCGGCGCGGCGGTTAAGATCCATTTGCCAGAGACGATCTTGCGCCTGGGTATAGCCCTGGGCGAAAAATAGATCATCCATGTTATCCGCCTTGATGTGGGGTATGCCGTACGGGTCACGGTAGACCATGATCTCCTGGTTTACAGGCGCTGCGGTTGCCCCTTCCAGGGCCGGCAGGCCTCTTCTGCCCACGAACAGGTACACGGCCCCGAGAGTAATGATCAACAGCAAAAAAACGGCCAGCAAAATTTTTTTCCAGTTCATCTTGGCCTGAAGCCCCCTTGGCGGTAAAATCAACCTCACCAGGCAAAAAAGCCTGCCGAATATTTTTTACACATTCTTCACATTTCAACCTTAATCCTTTATTTTACAACTTCTTTTCTTATTTTAAACCATCGAAGCGATAACAAGAATGTGGCGGCACAATCAAGGATTTCAGAAGGACTTGAGGTAGAAGGCTGGTTTTTTAATCAAATGAAGAGTCGGAGGTGGGAACGATGAAAAAGATCGGTGTCCTGGGGTTCTGTTTGCTGGTGCCTTTCCTGTTGCTGTCTTGCGCCGCGCCATCCCCCGTGGATACAGGTGATGCCCGGGTTGAAAACGGGCCTTTTGCCCTGGTGCAGCCGGCAGGTGAAGGATCGATGAGCGTGGAAGAAGCCCTGGACAGGAGGATTTCCCGCAGGCAGTTTGCCCCGGGCGCTCTACGGGAGGAAGAGCTGTCTCAAATCCTCTGGGCGGCGCAGGGAACAAGCCTCGATGGTTCCACGGGCGCCACGCGCACGGCCCCCTCCGCCGGCGCCACGCATCCCCTGGAAGTGTTTGTCGTGACGGCCGGCCTGGACGACAGCGGCGAATCTTTTCCGGCCGGTATCTATTATTTCGATCTGCAGCAGCACGAGCTCTTCCTGGTTGTCAAGGGGGACCATCGAGAGGACCTGGCCCAGGCTGCCTTGGGGCAGGGGTTCGTGCAGCAGGCCCCGGTCAGTATCGTCATTGCCGCCAATTACGAGAGGACCACGGCCAGGTATAGAGAGCGGGGAAGGCGGTATGTGCACATGGAGGTGGGGCACGTCACGCAAAATATTCACCTGCAGGCAGAAGCCCTGGGCCTGGGCTCTGTCGCCGTCGGGGCCTTTGAAGATGACCGGCTCCAGTCGCTGCTGGAAACGGAATATGACCCCCTGATGATCATCCCCATCGGGCGTCATTAGGGCCGGAAACGCCCATGGAAGTGGTTTTACGCGCGCGACCCACGCGGTTGGAGCAGGGATAACAGGTTTTGAGAAAACACTTTTTCCCGGGCTGCCCCGGAGAAAAGCCGGTCGATCTTGGAGCGCTCGGAAGGAGGCATCCCGAAGGGGTAATCGCTGCCAAAAATAATCCGATCCGTGCCGTAGTCCGCGGCAAAATCTTCGATTTCCCGGGGGCTGGCCAGGGCCGTATCGACATAAACGTTAGGGTTTTCAAAGAGGTCTGCTTTTTTCAGCTGCCTGTATCCTCCGTTTAAAAAGCCAAAGTGCGGAATGATCGCGACGGTCCTGCCGTTAATCCGACGCACCAGCTCCAGGGTGTTGGCGAATTCATCCTCGATGATCACCGGGTAACGGTGTTCGCAGATATGCTCGATGAAAGCAAAACACTCCGCGGCGTGGAAGTTGTAGCGGGGTTCATGGGCATGCCGATGCCACTTGATCCCGCTGAACCCGGCCGGGGGAAAGAGGAAGTCATTCCAGACAAACCAGTAAGCGAAGATCCACTCCCGGCAGAGGGATTCGAGGTAGGCATGAACCTGTTCCCGGGAATGCCGGTAAAATGTATCATCGGTAAATAAAGGATCATAGCGATCATAAATCTCTTCGACGGGTGAAAACAGCACACCGCCATCGATGTATCCATCCTTCCAGAGGGGCAAAATTTCCTCCAAAGGCAGCGTGCGGCCGCAATGGACATGTCCGTCTAGAACCAGCATCGGATCCCTCCCTAGCGCCCGAATTGCAAAGATAACTTGAAAGATCCAGCGATAATCGGTATACTTTACCTAATACTATAACAATAAACAGAAGGCAGGGGAAGTGTCTTGGGGAAAAATATCGCCCTGGATGATGGGTTTACCACCGATTTCATTCAGCCCCACGAGCTGGAGTACATCCAGCCTGAGATCGAAACGGCCCACCGGCTGCTGCACGAAAGAAGGGGAGCCGGAAAAGAATATACGGGCTGGCTGGACGGGTCCCGGTGTGAGCAGGGGGAAATCTCCCGGGTCAAAGAGCTGGCCCGGCAGATCCGGGAAAAAGCCGAGGTTTTCATCGTTGTCGGCATCGGTGGATCCTACCTGGGCGCCCGTTCTGCCCTGGAATTGATGAACCACACCTTTTTCAACCAGCTGGCCGCCGAAAAAAGGCGGGGGCCGGCCATTTATTTTGCCGGCCATCACCTGAGTGCGGCCTATTTTTCTCACCTCCTGGACGTGGTGCGAGAAAAGGAGATCATGCTAAACGTGATTTCCAAGTCGGGGACGACCCTGGAAACAGCCCTGGCCTTTCGCGTGCTCCGCCAGTTCATGGAGAACAAGTACGGCCGGCTGGAAGCGCGGAAGAGAATCATCGTAACGACAGACCCGGACAAGGGTTTGTTAAAAGATCTGGCGGATAGGGAAGGATACCCCACGTTAACCATCCCGGGGTCGATCGGGGGGCGCTACTCCGTGTTGACGGCCGTCGGCCTGCTGCCCATGGCTGCAGGGGGAGTAGATGTTGATGCCGTCCTGGCGGGAGCCCGCGCCGGTTACCAGCTCTACAGCGAGAAAAAACTCCGGGAGAACCCCGCCTATCGGTACGCAGCCGTGCGAAACCTGCTCTACCGAAAGGGGAAGCGCCTGGAACTGCTGGTGAGCTATGAGCCCTCCTTTTATTACTTCATCGAGTGGTGGAAGCAGCTCTTCGGTGAAAGTGAGGGCAAAGACCAGAAGGGGATTTTCCCCGCGGGGATGAATTTTACGACCGATTTGCATTCCCTGGGCCAGTATGTCCAGGATGGGTCCAGAGACCTGTTTGCCCCCACCTTGTGGGTCGAGCAGCCGCAGACAGACCTGGTTGTTCCGGAAGAGGAGACGGACCCGGATAAACTCAACTATTTAGCGGGACGCTCCTGGCATGACATCAATGCCAGGGCCCGTGCAGGGACCATGCTGGCTCATACCTCGGGGCAGGTCCCCAACCTGAAAATATCCATCCCGGAAATCACCCCCTATTTTTACGGCCAGCTGGTGTATTTCTTCCTGAAAGCCTGTGCCATCAGCGGCTACCTGCTGGGGGTTAACCCCTTTGATCAACCCGGGGTGGA
>PWWY01000133.1 GCA_003561325.1 Syntrophomonadaceae bacterium
AACCTCTTAAGCATTTTATTGAGCATGATTTTCCCTCACTATATGTATTTTAATCGGGCAAATTTTCAAAGCGCATGATAGACTGTGAAGAAAAAGAATAGGCATTGCCGGTAAAAACATTAAGACCGGGGACAATAACGGGAACCGTTCCGTTTACCCTCACTTTTAATTCTTCTCCAACTTTCCTGGCCCCCGGGTCGGTGGGGTTATAATTATCAGGGTCATATGGAGGGGTTATATCTATGTCCCCCTCCTCGAGGTTATTTAATAGCAAGGCAGCGGCAGCTTCTTTAACCCGCAACCGGACCTGTTCGTCATCGGCCCCTACAACCGCCAGTCGCGCACCTTCCCTGGCAGCACTCGTGACGGTGATATAGGCGTTAAAAACAATCCCAAACTGGACGATCCCCATAACCAGCAACAGAAGAACCGGAAGCGTCAGGGCAAACTCGACCAGTGACTGGCCTTTTTGGTCTCTTTTAAAAAACAACCCCCTCAAATAACTTTCCTCCCCGGCTAAAACAAAAGTCTTTTCAACTATCACAGTGGGGCACACTACTTATAACTTAATAAGCGCAATAACCGGTATCAGTTTATCGCCTACAAGGACAATCACGGTGCCGGCTGCTATGGCTACACCGTAGGGCATGTAAATATTTTTAGCATCCTGCTCCTGGTGCTCCGGCAGTTGCTGGAAATACACTGTCAGATGGTTCAAGCACGGCTGCCTGAAACGGAGGTAAAGGGCTGTAAACAATGGAACTGCAGCCCTGCTCAACAGCTTTCGCAAGGTTTTCCAGAGCTGGCCGTAAATGAGCAGGTAGACGACGGCAATCAGCCCCCCGCAAATAGCGGTAAAAATGGCTGCGGCTGCGACAAACTCCCACCCCCTCAGGGCACCGATAGCACCCAGAAGCTTTACGTCTCCGCCTCCCATACCGCCAAGGGCAAAAGGAATTAAGAAGATGGAAATCCCCAAAACCAGGCCCAGAAAGCTGAAAAGAAATCCTTCTATACCGCCCGTTAACGTATATATGGATAAACCCCAAAGTACGGCAGGAAAAGTGAGGAAGTTGGGGATTTTTTTCTCGGTCAAATCAAAAAAGACAGATAATAACAGCAGGGCTATCAAAACCAGGCCGTTAAGGTAGAATAGCATAACCTCTGCTCCTTCCAGCTTGTATCAAGCTGTGCTTATCATTTAACATCTTCCACTTCTTCACTGACCCTTTCAAATATATCAACAACATGGCCCCTGATGCCGACCATTAAAACGAAAAAAACCGTAATCGCGATCGCCCCGATAATCAAAGCGTATTCCGTCAGCCCCTGCCCGCTTTCGTCTCTTATCAGCATTAAAAAATAGCTGAGCAGCATGTTTCGGCAACCTCCATTCCTCGCTGTGGCCCGCTGTAGCCCGCTGTTTTGCTTTAGGCCTGCCTTAGGAGGCAGGCCTAAAGCAAAAGGGGGTTCTTATACCACAATGACTTATACCGGCATGATTAAAACAATCCGCTCCATATCCTTATATCATTGATGCTGTGTTACGCCTCCCAATTCATCCTCGACCCCTGAAAAAATATCTCCAATATGGCCGCCAATTGCGAATAATATCCCCACAACCGCAATAGCAATGGCCCCCAGGATAAGCGCGTATTCCGTAAGGCCCTGCCCCTTTTCATCCTTTACCAGCCTTTTGATCAGTTCCAACATTTTGCCATTACCTCCAATTCATTTGTATTATCAAGTAATATAACCGGGAAATAACACCGCGCTGACGCAAGCGGGACAAATTATATTCTTAGTTAACAACACCTCCTCGACACTTTAATTCCAAACACCCTTGCTGAAGTTTCAAAAGCGGGCGGCACGCTGCTGCTGGATGAATAAGCCTCTGCTCTACCTGTGTTGACACTGCCGCCGCTTTCAGTCTGCTTGTATTACCTCGAAGCCTGCATTACTCCCCGGATGGGCGCATCAGCAGGTAAAAAAAGCACCGCTGGTAGGCCAGGGCCAGTATACGCGCCTGCTCCGGTTCAACGGCCAGGGTCACCATGCCTGTCCCCTCCCTGTACCCATCACCTTTCCCGACAGCCAGCACCAGTGCGTCTTCCACGGTAGAAGTGCTGCTCTCATCGCCGCTGCAGGTTACGAGCACGTCTACCCGGTCCCCCGTCTTGATAGACCAGGAAAGGGCGGCTGCATCGTTTACAGGAATGGAGATGCCCCTTTTGCCGCGGGGCACCCGGGGCAGTTTTTGGAAAGCGGCTTCAGGGTGCTCTCCAGGAGGCGGGGCCTGCCCCGTTTCCTGCAGCGGCTCGGGCTGCCGCTCCTGCGAAGGGCTTTCCACGGTAACACTCCAACTTGTCTCCGCGAACGCCGCTTCCCCGTAGCGGCTCTCCCCGGAGGCCCTGGTAACAGAGCTGAGTTGAGACTGCCCCGTATCCGGCAGTTCGTGCTGTACTTCAAAAACATACACTTCGCCGGCCGGAAGCTCGGCCAGGCTGCCTTCCCAACCGGAAAGGCTGTCGTATACCCGGACATTGAAAAGATCGACCTGCTTGGAAGAGTTGGTCACGGTAACGGTAAATCCTGTTTTAGAGCCGGGCTTTGCCACGGGGGGGGGCGCTACTTCAAGGTCCAGGACCGGCCCCAGTACGGGCAGGCAGTAGCTGTACTCGCATTCCACTTTTCTGCCACCTCTGTCAGCAGCGCTGGCAAGAGTGGTCCCTTCAAAAGATTCCGTGCCGCTGCCGGAAATATAGCAGTCCACCTCAAAACGGCGCAACTGTCCCGCAGGGAGCATCTCCACCCGCGCGTTCCAGTCCAGGGCCTCGTCGGCCAGCTTCACGTCGTAAAGGTCAACATCCCCGCTGTTGCTAACATGGATGCTGAAGCTCACTTCCTGCCCGCTTTCAGCAAAGAAGGGCGCCTGCGTAAAGAGCTCCAGGGTCGGCTGTGGAACGTCCCCGGCAGCGTTTTTCTCTTCGGGCGCGGCCGAAGCCAACTCCAGGGCGGTCCGGCTTTCTTCTGGCGAGGTCTCCTTATCGCGCAGAGGAAGGAGCTTGACCTTGCCGCTCCAGGCCGACATCTCGGCATCTTCCCCCGGTAGAGCGGTCTCTTCGTCTTCAGGACGGGCATCTTCCTCCTCCTCATCACCATCAACAGCAGCAAATTGCGGCAGCGCTTCCTCCTGCCCGGCGACAGCTGTGTCCTGAGAATCCGCGCTACCTTCCGCGGGAAAATCATCTTTTCCAGGCTGCTCTCTCTCTTCGACCTGGGAAGGGCTCGGGGGATGGGTTTCTATCCCCTGTTTCCAGCCGGAAAGCTCTTCAAAGCAGAAACTTTCCCCGTAGTCGTTCAGCTTCTCCATGCAAAAAGGGACAACTCCCGTGGGCACGTGTCTGCCCAGCACGTAGCCTTTTTCATTGATGGAGGACTGCTTGAATACGAAAACATCCTGCAGAGTGATCGTATTTCCCTCCATCCCCACTACCTCGGCAATCCTGGTTATCTTTCGGGTGCCGTCCTTAAAGCGGGACTGGTGAATGATCAGGTCGATGGCGGAGGAGATCTGCTCGCGGATAGCTGTAAGTGGGATCTCCATGCCTGCCATGAGCACCATTGTCTCCAGGCGGGAGATGGCATCACGAGGGTTGTTGGCGTGTAGGGTGGAGATGGATCCGTCATGGCCGGTGTTCATGGCCTGGAGCATATCCAGGGCCTCTCCCCCGCGCACCTCGCCGACGACAATGCGGTCCGGGCGCATCCGCAGAGAGTTAATCACCAGCTCGCGGATAGTAAACTGCCCTTTACCCTCTATGTTGGCAGGGCGGCTTTCCAGGGTAACGACGTGGTCCTGCTTCATCTGCAGCTCGGCGGTGTCCTCGATGGTGATGATGCGATCGCTTTCCGGGATGAAGCTGGAAAGGACGTTCAAGGTGGTGGTCTTGCCGCTGCCGGTGCCGCCGGAAACGATAATGTTCACGCGGGCGCGCACGGAGGCCTGCAGGAAAGAAGCTATTTCGGCGCTCATGGTCCCGAAATTTACGAGGTCTTCCACGGTGAAGGGGTCTACGGAAAACTTGCGGATGGTCATGGCCGGGCCTTTTAATGACAGGGGAGGAATAATGGCGTTGACGCGTGAGCCGTCCGGCAGGCGCGCATCTACGGTGGGACAGCTTTCGTCTATCCTGCGGCCCAGCGGGTTGATGATCTTATTGATGGTGTGGGAGAGATGGGCGTTGTCCCGGAAGGTCACATCAGTCTTGATAAGCTTGCCTTCCCGCTCCACATAAACGTTGTCAAAACCATTGATCATGATCTCTGTCACAGTAGGGTCATTGATGAGCGAGTTAATGGGGCCGTAGCCGAAGATCTCGTCCGATACATAAGAGATCACCTTTTGCTTGTCGGCTTGGGAAAGCTGGCGCTCTTCCTCCTCCAGGAACTGAACCAGCGTATCGTAGATCTGCTCGCTGAACTGCTTTCTTTGAAATCCGTCCAGTTTGTCAAGCTCCAAAGAATCGTCTACTGTATCGATAACCCGGCGCAGGGTTTCAACGGCAATCTCATCAAGCTCTTTTTTCTTGGCCGCCGCTACATTGGAAAGCTCCGCCGTATTGGCGCCATTATTTTTTAACTTCGAAAACATTTGTATCCCCCCACCAGTTAGAACAAGACAGACAAGCTACGGAAAACCCCGGGATAATGGGGTGCCTGCTTCAAACCCTGACTCCAGCAGCACTGCAGGCAGTGCTGACGTCCACTGCCCTGAACGGGCCGGATGCCGCTCTAGCAGCGGCGCTTCAACTGAGGACCGGTTTTCGGAAAAAAACCTGGTTGGCCATTTCCAGCGAATCAAGATAGAACTCTTTAACCTCTTTTTCGTCCAGCTCCAGCCTGGCAGCCCGGCGGGAAAGCTCATCCCAATCCCCTTTCTCAAAAGCCACCACCAGGCCGTAGACATCTCCCAGCCTGTTGGTATCTCCCAGCAGGGCCTCCTTGATATCGTCGGCCAAGGGCAGCTCGACCAGGATGTCAGGAAGGGGCTTGTCCAGGAAAGCATCTATGAGGGAAAACATTCCCATCAGGAAAAGGTCGGGGCTGCGGCTTTTCAGGCCGACCCTGGGAGCAACCAGCTCGCAAAACTTGGCCCGGCATAATGCAGCGACGATAAGCTCGTCGGGCTTGTTTTCACCGATATTTCGAAGGGCTATCAAGGAAAGCCATTTGCTGATTTCTTTCTGCCCCAGCAGGACCAGAGCCTGCTTGATGGAACGTATTTCACTCCTGAACCCGAAGGCCAGCGAGTTAATAAACTTAAGCAGCTTGTAGGACAGGGATACATCCCTTTTTATAAGGTCTTCCAGCTTGTCGAAGTTCACTTCCTCTTTGTTTATCTCCTGCAAGATCTGCATGTAGGTAAGCTTGAAGCTGGGTATGTCCCTGGTGGAAACCAGGTGAGGCTTGCTGAAAAAATAGCCCTGGAAGTAGCTGTATCCGAGCTCAACGGCTTCGGTAAATTCCTCCCTGGTCTCCACCCGGTCGGCCAAAAATTTGACCCTGTTTCGCCCCGATTTGTTAATCTTGTTGATAATACTCCGCCTGTCATAAAGCGAAGAGTTAAGAAAGTCCACCTTGACAAAGTCCACCAGCTCTAAGAGTGGCAGAAACCTGTGGTCGTAGCGAAAATCGTCAAGAGCCAGGAGATAACCCAGGTTCTTCAGCTTGCGGCAGGCGGCCATCATTTTGTCGTCCGGGTCGGCATCTTCTAGTATCTCCACGACGATGGAATCGTTGGGCAAAAGCATGGCCGTGTCGTTTTCGAGCAGGTTCCTGGTAAAGCTAATGAAGGCCTTTTTCCCGCGGGTCAAATTTTCCAGGCCGATCAGCAGGAAGCTGTTGGTGATCATCTCCGAGATGGCCCTGTCGCCGTCCAGGGTGGAGTAAAACTTGTTGGCCCCGGAGCGGTACAGGAGCTCGTAGGCGAAGACCTCCTGGTAGCAATCAAATATGGGCTGCCTGGCCACGTAAATATCCATGCCTCTCCCTACTTCCCGATTAATTGTTCATCCCAGGTAACGGCGAGCTGCCCTCCGCGGTAGCTGGCCCGCAGAGACTGATCCATGTAGTTCTGTGCCAGGTATGCAGCCTGGGGCAGGGAGGCAAAGTAAGCGCGTTCGCTTTCATAGATGTTCATGGTCGGGTCTGCAGGTAGCCAGCCGAGGCCGGGGATGTAAAACTCAGCCCAGCTGTGGCGGTAGCCCCTTAAGGAATGCACTTCCCCGGGGGCGAGCTGCCAATCTTCACCGGTGCCCCGCGGGTCCGTGTAGCCGTTCACCTGCCGTGCCGGTATCCCGGAGGCGCGGCAGAGGGCCACGAACAGGGCGGCGTAGTCCTCGCAGACGCCTGTGCCGCTGCGCAGGGCCGCCAGGGCCCCGCCGTTGCGGTTGGCGGCATTGCGGTCGTAGCTCATGTGCTCGATGACGAAGTTAAAAAGCGCACGGGCCCTGTCGAGGGGGTCGTCCAGAGCGTAGGTCACCTTTTCGGCCCGGGCCTTGATCTCCGAGTGGTCGCTTTCAATGTTCTCAGCTGGCTGCAGGAATTCCTCGGTATGGGGCTGCGGCTCGGAGCGGCCGGGGTCAAAGTCAAGGTTGGCGCTGATGGGATAAACTTTTAGCTCGTAGGTCAGGGTTACTGTTTCGCTGCCTCCGGGGGGCAGTGATGCTATTTCAAACAGGGCCCGGCGATTTAACATCTCCAGCTCTTTAATTTCGACGACCTCGTGGCTGTAGGACTCCTCCAGGATTACCTGGTACGGGGAATCGAGCATGCCCAGCAGGGGCACGTCCAGGCGGATGCCTGTCGATTCGGTATTTCCGCTGTTGTCCACGCGCAGCTCTACCTGCAGTTTGCGGGTGCTGCCTTCCCCCAGGCTGTAAGGGGCTGCTGCCGCTGCCGGGGAAAGCACGCCTGCGCCGGCGGTGGCGCTGGCTCCGGCTCCGGCCAGCAGCAGGCCGCCGTCAGCGGGGGCTTCCAGGGGCGCCTGCGGGTCCTGCAGGGGGTCCAGGGGCTCGTCAGCGGGGCTCAGGGGCTCGTCAGCGGGGCTCAGGGGCTCCTGCGGGTCCAGGGACTCCTGCGGGTCCAGGGGCTCCTGATGGTCCTGCGGGAGGTGCTGGCCCTGCTCGGGGTCCAGGGGATCCTGCCCGGGGTCCAGGGGCTCATCGGCGGGGCTCAGGGGCTCCTGCTGATCCTGCAGGGGGTCCAGGGGCTCACCGGCGCTTTTCTCCAGCAGCGAGCCGG
>PWWY01000107.1 GCA_003561325.1 Syntrophomonadaceae bacterium
CACCGTGCGGCTCAGCAGGTTGCCCAGGTCGTTGGCCAGGTCGCTGTTGATCCGCTGCAGCATCGATTCGTTGTTGAAAACCCCGTCTGCGCCGAAGGGAATTTCCCGCAGCAGGTAATATCGGAGGGCATCGGACCCGTAGCGATCCATCAGGATCATGGGATCGATCACGTTTCCCCGGGACTTGGACATCTTTCCTTCCTGCATCAACAACCACCCGTGCCCAAAAACCTGCCGGGGCAGGGGGAGCCCCAGGGCCATGAGAAAAATCGGCCAGTAAATGGCATGGAAGCGCACGATCTCCTTGGCCATGAGGTGGACATCCGCCGGCCAGTAGCGTTTCAGCAGTGACGGATCTTCCGAGGCATATCCCAGCGCGGTTATGTAGTTGCTCAAGGCGTCCAACCAGACGTAGATGACGTGACCGGAGTCAAAGGGAACGGGGACTCCCCAGTCGAAGGTTGTGCGGGAAACGCAGAGATCCTCCAAGCCCGGGCGCAAAAAATTATTCACCATTTCGTTTTTCCGGGAGGGAGGCTGGATGAATTCCGGATGGCTCTCAATGTGATCCAACAGCCGCTGTGCATAACGGGACATGCGGAAGAAATAGCCCTCTTCCGCCACCAGCTCTACCGGGCGCTGGCAGTCGGGGCAGTTTCCTGCATCCACCTGGCGCTCCGTCCAAAAGGATTCGCAGGGGGTACAGTACCACCCTTCGTAGCGACCGCGGTAAATATCTCCCTGTTGATACAGGCGGTCAAATATTTCCTGGACGGCTCTTTTATGACGGGGCTCAGAAGTGCGAATGAAATCGTCATAGGAAATGTCCAGGGCAGCCCAGAGCTGTTTAATCCAGCCCACGACTTCGTCGACGAAAACCTGGGGTGACTTTCCTGCACTTTCCGCGCTGCGCTGGATCTTTTGTCCATGCTCATCGGTGCCGGTTAGAAACCAGACGTCATGACCGGTCAAACGTTTAAAGCGGGCCATGGTATCAGCCGCAACCGTGGTATAGGAGTGCCCCACATGCAGGCGGTCGCTGGGGTAGTAAATGGGTGTTGTTATGTAAAATGTTTTCTTGGAACTCATGAAAGCTGTCCTCCTTCGTTGTTCGCCGGGAAAGCCCCTTGTGCGTTGTTCAAGCTGATTATAACAAATATCAACCCGGCCAGCAACCGGGGAGAGACCGGGCAAGTACTGCGGGGCCAGGATACTGCAGCACGAAACAGGGCTGGACGCATAATCCATAATTTACTTTTTGTTGAAACAAAGGTATTGATTTTCATGGCAATTACTGGTATAATATTAAAAATATGTGTGGAATACTGCATGAGGAGGTTGAGTGGGGTTGAAATCAACAGGTATTGTGCGAAAGGTTGATGAGCTGGGCCGGGTTGTAATCCCCATCGAATTAAGGAGAACCCTGGGGATTAACGTAAAAGATGCCTTGGAAATTTATGTTGATGGCGAGAAAATTGTCTTGAAAAAATACGAGCCGGCGTGTATTTTTTGTGGCAATGCAGAAGGTGTGAAGCATTTCAGCGGTCGTATTGTTTGTGCAGAGTGCATCAGCAAAATGTCCGACTAGCGGGTCAAAGAAACGTCATAAAAGGGGCTTTCCCGCCATGGGCGGGGAAAGCCCCTTTTTAGTGCATCCGGGAGAAGAAAACCGGCAGGGTGCTGGCACCAGGTCCTTCAAAAAGCCCGAAACGCGATGCGCCTGGCGTTACTTTTTCCCTTGCAGTTGGAGCATCATCTCATAAACCTCGCTGCGTTTCAAAGCGGATCTGCGGACTGTACGCTTTACCGCCTCCCCGGGAGGTATCCCGCGATCCAGCAGGCTCTTCAGGTGCATCAACGCCTGGTCTTCCTGCAGCAAAAACTCTTGAGAGCTTACCCCCGGCGCGACCACCAGGGTGATCTCGCCTCGCGGCGCCCTTTCCTGGAAGACGCCACGCAGTTCGCCCGGTGTACCCTTGAGGACTTCTTCAAACCGCTTGGTGAGCTCCCGGCAAACGGCAATGGAGCGTTCTCCCAGGATGGTTTCCATTTCCTGGAGGGTCTGCAGCAGCCGATGGGGCGCTTCATAGATTACCGCGGTTTTTGGGTCTGCGGCAATTGACAAGAGCTCTTCCCGGCGCTCCTTTTTTTTCCTGCTGAGAAAGCCCCAAAAAACAAACCTTGATGAAGTGAAACCCGAGCGCAACAAGGCCGTGAGAGCCGCTGAAGGCCCGGGAAGCACGGTAAAAGGAACCCCCTCTTTTACGGCCATCTCCACCAGGGAAAACCCGGGATCTGAGATGGCGGGCAAGCCGGCATCGGTGATCAGGACAATGGTCTCTCCCCCCTGAACCCGCTTGAGGATTTCTCTGCCTTTCTTGTCCCGGTTGGATTCTCGAAAAACCATCAGGGGCGTTTCAATCTCATAATGGGTTAATAATTTCCGGCTGCGGTTCACGTTCTCCACGGCAATATAGTCCGCTGATTTCATGCACTCCAGGGCCCGCAGGGTAATATCTTTTAAATTCCCAATGGGTGTGGCGCAGAAGTAGAGCAGTCCTGGAACACTGTGTTTGCCGTTTCTGTCGGTCATCTTCCCCTACCCGTTCTTTTCAGGTTTCTTCTCCACTTCTTCGGCGGGAAACTGCTGCTGTTTGGTCGTTTCCAACAGTTCAACCCGCACCGATTTATTTTTCTTGTTGTACTGGATCACTTTCCCCTCACCGAACGGGGTTATGACCTGGTCGCCGGGAGTAAAGGCATCGTTTTTCGCCACTTCATACCGCTCCGCTTCGTAGCGCAGGCAGCACATGAGTCTCCCGCAAATGCCTGAGATCTTGGTGGGGTTTAGTGAGAGGTTCTGCTCCTTGGCCATGCGGATGGAAACCGGCTCAAAGTCACCCAAAAACGTGGTGCAGCAGAGCCCCCGCCCGCAGGGGCCGTAGCCGCCCAGCATCTTGGCTTCATCCCGCACACCGATCTGGCGAAGCTCGATGCGGGTGCGAAAGACCGCGGCCAGGTCTTTGACCAGCTCTCGAAAATCCCCCCGCCCGTCTGCCGTAAAGAAAAAAATAATTTTGTTGTGATCAAAGGTGTATTCCACGTCGACCAGCTTCATCTCCAGCTTATGCTTCTCAATTTTTTCCTGGCAAAGGCTGAGTGCTTCTTTTTCTTTCTGACGGTTGGCCGCCAGCTTTTTATAATCATCCGCTGAAGCTTTTCTGCGGACAACTTTGAGGGGACTGACAATTTCCTTGTCGCGAACCTCTCGGGCTTCATGCACGACTTCTCCAAATTCCAGTCCGCGGCTGGTTTCTACGATGACATCATCCCCGATTTTCAGCTCCAGGTTGCCCGGAGCAAAATAATATATTTTGCCAGCTCGACGAAACCGCACTCCGACAACTTTAGGCAACTCAAACAACTCCTCTCATCATCAAAAACAGGGTCTCCAGGGCTAACCGGCGATTGACATTTCCCTCGAGCTCCTCCTTGGTTTGCAGCACAGCACGACAAATGTTTTCCAGGCGAAAAGCCTCCCGGCCCCTTGCTGACAAGCGCTGCAACCACCTTTCCCGGTAATATATGAACAAAAGGTCCAGCGTTTCATCCAGGTTTTCCCTCTTGGAAACCTCTTCGGCCCACGAAAACAATTTCCCACCCGGGCCTTGCTCTAGCTCCTTCACCAACTCCTGGACTTCCTGGTATTTTTCCGCACAGCTGCCCCGGGCTGCCATTTCCACGGCCTGTCCGGGATTCCCCGCAGTCAACTCCACGATGACCTCGTGCTCCCCGGGGGAAAGCGTGAACCGTTCCTGCAAGATTCCCCTGATCGCATCAGCGGGGAGAGGCTTTAAACTGAAATGAACACAGCGTGACACAACGGTAGCAAGCAGCGCCCAGGGCCTGGAGCTCAACAGGATGAACACCAGGTCACCCGGAGGCTCTTCAAGTATTTTCAAGAGGCTGTTGGCGGCAGGCAGTGTCAAGCGGTCGGCATCCTGGATAAAACAGATTTTGAAGCGCCCTTCACCTGTGCGGTAGTGCAGGCTTTCCTGGATATCCCGCACCTGCTCGATTTTCAAGGTTGCTCCCTGGGGGGACAGGTGGACCAGGTTGGGGTGGTTGCCGCTGATCGTTTTGCGGCAGGATAAGCAGATCCCGCAAGGGGCTTCGGTGAGGCTTGTACAGTTCAACGCCTGGGCAAAAAGTCGGGTCAGCATTTTTTTGCCGCTGCCTGGAGGTCCAGAAAAGAGATAAGCATGGGCAATTTGTCCCTGCTGCAGCGACTTCTGTAAGGTTTTCTTGATTAAATCCTGCCCGATAACTTGCTCAAATCCCATGATCTTATCTCCTGCTCAGGTAATAAGCGCCCGTTCCTGCAGCAAGGGCCTTACATCTTCCCAAATGCTTCGATGGACTGCCTTGAGGTCCTGGGCCGCGTCAATGATGCAAAAACGGTCCGCTTCTTGGGAAGCAAGCTGCAAAAACCCCTCCTGAACGCGGCGGTGAAATGCCAGGGCTTTCTGTTCCATGCGGTCACCTGCAGGGGCCGGACCCTGTCTTTTTTTCCTGAGGCGGTCCAACCCTGCTTCTGCATCGATATTGAGTAAAATCGTCCGATCCGGCAGCAGCCCGCCGACAGCCCAGAGGTTAATCTCCTTGATCCGCCCGGGATCTTCGGCACCGGCATATCCCTGATAAACCGTGCTGGAATCAACAAAACGGTCGCAAAGAACAACCTGCCCGGAAAGGAGCGCCGGTCTAATTACCTCAGCCACCAGCTGTGCCCGGGCCGCACTGTAAAGCAGCACTTCACAAATCACCGTCATCTCGGTAAATTTAGGGTCCAGGAGGATCTTGCGGATTTGCTCACCGATGACGGTTCCTCCGGGTTCCCGGGTCATTACCGCCTCCAGTCCATGCTCCTCCAGTTTATCCTGCAGCATCTGTAGCTGGGTTGTTTTCCCCGCTCCGTCGGGGCCTTCCACGGAAATAAAGACGCCGCCCCGGTTCCGGTTGGGCTTCATGGGTCGTTTTTCTCCTTTGCGAGTTGTCGCATCCGACATGATTATTTTATCACATTGTCTTCGTCCCTGTCACAACTTTAATTTTTCGCAGCCGGGGGTCCGCTGCTCCGTGAAACACCGAGTCTCTCCGCCTCTCACCCAGCAGGTAATGAACCGTGAGGGAGGAGATCCGCTCTCCCGGCGACAAGACGGGAATCCCGGGCGGTGACAGCACGATCATCTCCCCGGACACCCTGCCTGCGGCGGCCTCCAGCGGCACGTCCCGGCAGCTTGCCAGCAGGGCTTTTCGCGGGGGAAGCACAAAAGGAACTTCATCATCTTGGCCGTTCCCTCGCCGCCCGGCCAGCCCTCCAGGCCCATGCAAAAAAGGGAACAGGGCGAAAGCCTTTTCCGGATCTTTGTCTTCCCGGCAATCCAGCAGATCCAGTTCCCCCAGGGCCCGCACAAGAACGCGGGCCAGCTTCTCAGGAGTAACAGAAACCACGGCCGGACCCGCCACCATGAGGATGAAATGTTCTCCTTCCATCTCCACCTTGAGGCGATAGTGCCTGGACAGGTACTTACTCAGCAAAGGACCTTTGCCGTCCCGGCAGAGGATGGTGATGCGGCAGGGGTCGAGGATAAAAGACCGCTCGCGAGGTCCTGCGGAAGGGATAACTGGGACACCTCCTTGTTCCAGGAGCCGGCGAAAACGCAGTGCCCAGTGCTCCGCTTTCTGAAAGATACGCCTTCCCCGCTGCGCGGCCTGGCGGCGGGCCAGGTCTAAAGAAACCAGCACCGGGGAGGGGGGGCTGCTGGTCTGCAATGCCTGCAGCCAGAACGAAAGATCGGGACCCAGGGCAGGTTGTTTCAGATGCAGGTAGGCGCCAGGCGTGAGCGCTCCCAGGGATTTGTGGGCGCTGTGGACCCACATGTCGGCTCCCGCTGCCGCCGCATGAGGCCTGATTTCCCGGCACAAACACAAGTGGGCGCCGTGGGCTTCATCTACGGCGAATAAAAGCTTTCTCTCCGCGGCCAGTTTCCCGATGCTGTGAAGATCAGCCGTAACGCCCCAGTAAGAAGGAGATGTCACCAGCAGCAACCGCGCGTCGGTGTGTTCCCGCAGGGCTCTCTCTACGGTCTCCGGGGACACATTAAGCGGCAGCCCGGTTCCCGGTTCTCGCTCCACCGGCAAAAATACCGGGTATGCCCCTGATAAAGAGATCCCGTGCAGGGCAGCTTTATGGGAAAGCCTGGTCAACAGAACTTTATCGCCGGGACGCGTCAAGGCCAGGAAAAGGGCCAACAGCCCGACCGTGGCCCCGTTGACCAGAAAGAAAGTTCTGGCCGCACCGAAGAATTCCGCGGCCAACCGCTGGGCCCTGTGAATCGCGCCCCTGGGCCGGTGCAGGTCATCCAGGGGAGAAATCTCGGTAAAATCCCTCTGCATCAAGGAACCCAACCCCGCCTGCAGCAGGTGTGGAGCTCCCGGTCCCCGACCGTGCAGGGGAACATGGAAGGGAAGATAACCGCCTTTTTGCAGCTCCTTAATTGCCTGGTACAGGGGTGCCTCCTGCTGCCCGCCTCTGCCTTTGTTCAATGAGAAAACACATCCTTATCCCTTCGTTCGTTCCTGCTTTTCTTTCAAGCGTAACAGGACCGCCTTTCCAGGCGGCCCTGTTGATCCCGCTGATCTTCCTTGGGGTTAACGCAGCGTATAGTTCGGCGCTTCTTTTGTAATCTGCACATCATGGGGGTGACTTTCCATGAGGCCGGCATTGGTGATGCGCATAAATCGAGTCTTGGTTCGCAGTTCCTGCAAGTTTTTGACGCCGCAGTAGCCCATCCCCGCCCGGAGACCGCCAACCAACTGAAATACCATATCGGCAACCGTCCCCCGGTAAGGAACGCGTCCCTCGATCCCTTCGGCCACGGTCTTCTGCTCATCTTCCTGGAAATACCGATCTCGACCGCCTTCCTTCATGGCGCCCACGGATCCCATGCCGCGGTAAACTTTATAACTTCGCCCCTGGAATATTTCCATATCACCGGGACTCTCTTCCGTGCCAGCAAACAAGCTGCCGATCATGACCACGTCCGCCCCGGCTGCCAGGGCCTTGGTGATGTCGCCGGAGTACTTGATGCCTCCGTCGGCAATCACGGGAATGCCTTGTTTTTGAGCTTCCTGGGCTACATCATAAACCGCTGTGACCTGGGGCACCCCGATGCCGGCAATAACCCG
>PWWY01000205.1 GCA_003561325.1 Syntrophomonadaceae bacterium
CGAAGGGGCAGCTTTCCCGGGCGTCTCCGCAGAGGGTGATCACCATATCCACCTTTTTCAGCAATTCCCCGTCCACGAGGTCCGAGGTCTGTCCGGAAATATCCACCCCGGCTTCCGCCATGACCCGGACCGCCAGCGGGTTGACGCCTGCGGGGGCCGTGCCCGCGCTGTACGCTTCCAGGGCACCTTTTCCCAGGTGCCGGGCGAAACCCTCGGCCATCTGGCTGCGGCAGGAATTGCCCGTGCACAAGAAGTAAACTTTAAACATGGACATGGTTTTACCCTTCCTTTCTCCACGCAGGCTGAAACCAGGCCCGGGCAGGACCTCCCGGGGACCTGCAAGCCGAACTTCTCAGCGGTTTTATGTGCTGCGTTTTTTGCGGGCCACGAATTCCCGGCCTGTTTTCCAGATATCTCCTGCGCCCATGGTGATCACCAGGTCCCCCCTGCGGGCTTGCTGCTGGAGATAATCCAGGATCGCTTCTTCCGTTTCCACGGCGTAGACATGGCTGTGCCCGCGTTCGCGGACCGCTTCGACCAGCGCATTGGAGGAAATGCCCGGCAGGGGATCTTCCCCGGCGCTGTAGATCCCGCTAATCAGCACCCGGTCCGCCTCATCAAAAGCCTGGACAAAATCATTCCACAGAAAGCGGGTCCTGGTGTAGCGGTGCGGCTGAAAGATACAGATGACCCTTCTGCCGCTCTGCCGGGCCGCTTGCAGTGTCGCCCGAATCTCCGTGGGGTGATGGGCGTAATCATCGACGACCAGGATATCTTCCGGTGAGCCGACGATCTCAAATCGCCGCCGGGCACCGTCAAAGGCCTCCAGGGCCGCGGCAATCACGGAAAAGTCCAGCCCCAGGGATAGGGCCACGGCCACCGCCCCCAGGGCATTGAGAACGTTGTGCTCTCCGGGGACGTTCAAGGCAATTCTTCCCAACTGCTTCCCCCGAAACACCACGTCAAATGAAGAACCCAGGCCTTTCAGCTGCACATTTTCACCTTTCAGTTCCACACCGTCACCCAACCCGTAAGGGAGCAGGGCCGGGCGCAGCTCTCCCCGAATCTGCTGCAGCACGGGATCATCCCCGCAGATCACGGCGAACCCATCTTCCCTCACGTTGTTAATAAAAGCCCGGTAGGAATCCACCAGTTTGCTGAAATTACCGTCGTAATACTCCAGGTGGTCCGGCTCGATATTGGTAATTAACGCCACATAGGGGTAATAGCGCAAAAAAGAATGGTCGCTCTCGCAGGCCTCGGCCACCACGTATGGGCCCTCACCCAGTCGGGCGTTGCTCCCAAAAAAGGTCACCTCTCCCCCGATGACCGCCGTAGGGCTCAGCCCCCCTTTTTCCAGCAGCAGGGCCACCATGGCCGTCGTGGTGGTTTTGCCGTGGGCGCCGGCGATGGCAATTCCCAGGCGGTGATTCAGCAGCGAGGCCAGCAATTCCGAACGATGCCAAATGGGGACCTGGCGCTGTCGCGCCGCTTGCAGTTCGGGGTTATCCGGGGGAATGGCCGTGGAGCAGACCACCAGCTCGGCTCCCCCGACCTGCTCGGCCCGGTGCCCCCGGAAAACCAGGGCCCCCGCTTTCTGCAACCCCGCGGTCAACTTATTTGCCTGCAGGTCGGAGCCGCTGACGGTGAATCCCGCGTTGCACAAAATATGGGCCAGGGCGCTCATGCCGTAGCCCCCGATACCGATAAAATGAACCTTTTGAACACCTTGCAGCAATGCTTCCATGCCATCCTTTCGTCTCATTAAATTGTTAAGATTATGTTAAATCCCCGCCGGGCCATAAACACATGAATGCGGCACCAAACGGCGCGTTGTCATTCTGAGACACCGGTTGTATCCACAATATCCACAGAGTTATCCACAAAAAAACGGCCATTTTCGGTGGTTTCAGGCTTGCTTTCCACATTTTATGCACATGGTTACATAAAAATGTGCGCCGGTTAACCCTGTAGAAAAGCTGCCCGGAAGTCTTCCTACCAGCAAAAGAGCGAAAAAGACAAGATATCCCCCGATTATGGGTTTTCCAGGTCCAGGCCGGGTTCGGCATTTAAATCGTACGGAGCCAGGCGCCCCTGTCGTAAATAATAATAGCCGGCGGCAGCAATCATGGCGGCGTTATCGGTGCAGTACTCCAGCGGTGGATAAATGACTTCCACCTCCAGGGGGGCCAGCCGCAAGCGCAGGCGTCTCCGCAGTTCTCCGTTGGCCGCAACTCCTCCGGCCAGGAGGAACTGCCTGGGCTGCAGGTACTCCACGGCCCGGGCCGATTTTTCCACCAGGGCATCAACAACGGCATCCTGAAAGGCGGCGCAAAGATCGTTCAACGGCAGGGGTTTTCCTTGTTCCTTCTCCCTGCGGATGCGGTTCAGCACGGCTGTTTTTACCCCGCTAAAGCTGAAATCCAGCTTTCCCTCGGCGCCCATCAGCGCCCGGGGAAACAAAAATTTTTCCCCCTCGCCCTGCTGCGCCAGCTGATCGATCACGGGCCCCCCGGGAAACCCCAGGCCCAGGGCCCGGGCAATCTTATCGAAGACTTCTCCCGCGGCATCATCCCGGGTCCTCCCCAGGACTTCCAGCTGTCCGTGGCCTTTCACGTGGAGCAGCGAGGTATGGCCGCCGGAGGCAATCAAGCAAATTAAGGGAAAAGCAATGGTTGCGCCCGTGAGAAAGTTGGCGTAGATATGGCCTTCCAGGTGGTTGACGGCGACCAGGGGCAGGTCCAGGCTGAAAGAGAGGGCTTTCGCCGCGGAGACGCCTACCAAGAGGGAACCAACCAGGCCGGGGCCGTGGGTGACGGCAATACCATCCAGGTGGGCAAAGGTGAAGCCCGCCTTGGCCAGGGCTTCATCGATCACGGGGTTAATCACTTCCAGGTGGCGCCGGGAGGCAATTTCCGGGACAATCCCCCCAAAACGCTGGTGAAAACTTTCCTGGGAGGACACAACATTGCTCAGGACATCCCGGCCATTCCCCACCACGGAGGCCGCCGTATCATCGCAGCTGGTTTCGATACCCAGGATCAGGGTTTTATGCCCCATCTTTTCCCCTTTCTCGTCAAACATGGGTGTTAGCCGATAGCCCGCGACATCACCAGGGCGTCTTCATCGCGGTAGTATCGTTTCCGTCTGCCCCGGACCGTGAAAGAAAACTTTTCATACATCCCCTGGGCACAGGTGTTGGAATCCCTGACCTCCAGGAAGATGAAACGAGCTCCCTGGAGAAACGCTTCACGCATTAAGCGGTCCAGCAGCAGGCTGCCGATCTGTTGCCGGCGGCAGACCGGGTCCACGGCCAGGGTGGTAATGTGGGCCTCGTTAAGCACCAGCCACATCCCGGCATAACCCACGACGGCCGCTTGCCCCGCGGGCCTCGCCACAAAATATGCGGCGTGGAGGTTGCTGGTGATTTCATTTAAAAAAGAATCCTGGGACCAGGGCGAGGAAAAAGAAGCCTGCTCGATACGGACCACGTCAGCGAGGTGTTCCAGGGTCATTATTTCGATCTCAACCGGAAACAATCGAAACCCTCCTCCTGGCGGCAGCTGCCGCCTCTCCTGCGGGCTAGCGGTTTTTTTCCTGGAAACGCCGTTCTGCTTCCGAAAGTCGAAGATAAAAAGGGCTCAAGGCATAAGCCGGGGCAGGGCCTCTTTGCTCCCAAACCCTGAATCCCTCCTGCAGGACCAGGGAAGCCCGGTTCAGGCGGCTAAAAGCGGGGATCTCCCGGTAACGGCTGCCGGCAGCGCTGCGTAACGTTGCACGAAACCGCTCCAGGCCGTCGCCCAGGAAAAGGGCCGGCTCTTCATGGCGAGATACCGCCTCACAGAGCGCTTCCAGGCCGGCAGCACGGGCAGGTTCCACCTCCAGCGGGGCGCTGTCCCCCCCGCGGTAGAGGGCAAAGTAAACCTGGTCCTTGCGCGCGTCCAGCACCGGGCAGACCAGGCCCGGGAAAAAAACACCAGCCCAGGCCAGGGCATCCAGGGTGGTTACACCCACCACCGGCACGCCCAACCCCTGGGAAAGGCCCAGGGCCGTGGCCATGCCAATCCGGATCCCCGTAAACGATCCAGGGCCCGTAGTGACGGCAATCCCTTCAATCTTTTTTTTATCAACGCCCGCATCCCGGATCAGATCCACGAGCAGCGGCATCAAGCGCTGGGAGTGAGTTTTGCTGATGTTCAAGGAGTATTCTGCCCGGAGTTTCTCTTCATCCCCCAGGGCTACGCTGCACACCGTTGTCGTTGTATCCAGGGCTACAAGCAGCATCGTTTTTCCAACTCCTTTAAGCTGAAAAGGCGCAATGACCCTTGCAGCTGCACATAAAGATCCCGGGAGGAATCGGGGTCCTCCGGGCTTTTTTTCATCTCAATTTCCAGCCGCTTCGCCGGCAAGATGCCGGGAAATTTATCAGCCCACTCCACTACGACCACGCCATCACCGTAAAAGTATTCCTCCAACCCCAGCTCCAGCAGCTCCTCCTCGTTTTCCAGTCGATAAAAATCAAAATGATAGAGGTTGAGGCGCCCGGGGTAGATGTTCATCAGTACATAGGAAGGGCTGATCACATCGTCTTGCACGCCCAGGCCCTGGGCAATCCCCTTCGCCAACACGGTTTTTCCGGCTCCCAGTTCTCCGTTTAAGGCGATGACCGTTCCTTCACGGGCCAGGGCGCCTATGCAGCGGCCGATTTCCCGGGTCCGATCTTCGCTGGTACTGGTAAGTTTCAGCAACGAACTCCTCCTTGCCAGGCATGGCTGTTTCCATCGTTTCGCATGATCTTGCTCACGGAGCCGCAAGGATCGCCCTGTTATCTTTCTCATTATATCCTGTGAGGTAGGGAAAATCAACTTTCTCCGGGAAAGAGGCCCTGTCAAACCAAGCCGGGTTACGATACCGCCTGACAGGGGCCGGCAAGTGTTGGAAAGGGTATGCAAATCTTCCATGCATTTGTTATAATAGAACCCGGGAAAATTGTTTCCCTTAAGACCAGTCCACAAGGAGAAAGGCAGGGTTCGTGCCATGAAAAGCAAGCGCATCCGGGGGTTTCCCGTGATCAACCTGGAAGACGGCTCCATGGAGGGCCGCATCCAGGACCTGATGATTAACCCGGAAGAAAAGAAAGTCGAAGGGTTCCTGCTGGGGGAAAAAGGATTTCTCAAGGGGCGGCAGCGCTTTATTGGTTTTCAAGCCGTTCACAGCGTCGGCAGCGATGCCGTGACCATCCGGGAAGGAGAACAGGAGGAGCAAGAAATTCCCGAGAACCTGGAGTTATTCAAGGACTACGGGATCATCGGTAAAAACATCATCAGCAATGAAGGAAACTACATCGCGAAAATTTTGGATTTCACCTTCTGCACGAATACGGGCAAGATCAACTCCCTGTTGCTGCATGAAATAAGAGGGCGGGAACCCATCGACATGGACGTGTATCTGACCATCGACGGTGTGCTCAACCTGGGCAAAGATTACGTCATCGCCGACGCCAATTACACCGACTACCTCACAGAGGAAAGCCGGGACCAGGAGGCCCTGCTGAAAGAGCAGGGGAGCGAGTTCCCGGGTGCAGTGGAAGAAACAACGCCCGGCTACCCGGGGGAAGACCGGCCGGCGGGGGAAGAGCCGTGTGAGGAAGCAGATTCTGCTGAAACAACCTTTCGCCCGGGAGAAGGGGCCCCGGAAGAAGAATCCCCCGCCTCTGACGGATTCGAACGCTTAAAAGAAACCTGGAGCCGGGTGGAACAGGAAGTAAGCCGGGGCAGCAAACAGGTGGCCCGGGAGTCCAGGGAGCGGATGAACCAGTACGTCCGCAACAAGAAGGCCAACTACCCCGTGTGGGACTCCCAGGGGAACGTGCTGGTGCATAAAGGGCAGATCATTTCCGATGAAATTGCCGATGAAGCGGAAGCCCAGGGGAAGACGCCCCAGCTGTTTTTCGCCGTGGTCTCAGAAGAGATCGAGGAAAGCCTGAACATCATCGGTGATAAGATCAGTAAAATATTCCGCTAAAACTAGCCCTACTGCGAAAAATTGTTGCTCTTTTTCCCATCGCTGTAGGGCTAACACAGGAAGCTCTCTTTGCCAAAGCACGAATCTATCGTATGTCTTTTTCGCCCGGAAGCTGCTGTAGATCAAAGCTTCCGAAGATCAAACAATGATTTTTCCAGTCCCGCAATAAAACGTCGATTTTGTTCCGGGGTGCCGATAGAAACGCGGATACACCGGTCGTGACCGAAAATGTCTCCCGTGCGCACAATCACGCCCTGGCGCAGCAGGTTCTGAAAGAGTTCCCGGGAATCAACCCCGGTATCGACAAAGATAAAATTGGCTTCCGTGGGCACCGCGGAAAGACCCAGCCTGGCCAGTTCCCCGGCCAGGTACTCTTTGCCTTCCTGGTTAACCCGGTAGACCTCCTGGACATACCCCTCGTCCTGCAGCGCGGCCCGGGCCGCCACCTGTGCCGCGGCGTTCACATTGAACGGTTCCCGCACCGTGTTCAGGTCGGTAATCACTTCCCGGGGGCCTAGACCATAACCGATCCGCAGGCCGGCCAGGCCGTAGATCTTGGAAAATGTCCGCAGCGTTAAGACATTGTGCCCCTGCTGCACCCACTCCAGGCTCTGGGGATAATCCGGGTCACTGACATATTCGTAGTAGGCTTCGTCCATGACCACGAGGATGTTTCGGGGTACCTTTTCTAAAAATGCGGCCAGCTCCTGCCGGGAAACGATGGTCCCCGTGGGGTTGTTGGGGTTGCAGATAAAAACGATGCGGGTTTTCGCCGTCACCGCTTCTAACATCGCCGCTAAATCATGCCGGAACTGCTTCAAGGGAACCCTGATCACTTCCGCGTTCATCAGGCGGGCGCTAAAATCATACTCCGAAAAAGACGGGTTGGCGACCACCACCTCATCCCCGGGGTCCAGGTAGGCCGCGCCCACCAGGGTGATCAGTTCGTCGGCACCGTTGCCAAAAACCACCTGGTCCATCTCCACACCCAACCGGGCCGAGAGGTCCTGTTTCAGGTAGTAACAGTTCCCATCGGGGTAGAAGTTCAGCCGCGGCAGGTATTCCTGTAAGGCTTGCAGCGCCCGGGGTGAAGGTCCCAGGGGGTTTTCGTTGGAAGCCAGTTTAATCACACCCGAGATGTTCAGTTCTCGTTCCACTTCTTCCACCGGCTTGCCCGGCACATAGGGGGTAATCCTGGACAAGCAGGGAC
>PWWY01000040.1 GCA_003561325.1 Syntrophomonadaceae bacterium
GCATTCACGGAAAAGACGAATATATTTCAAAGAAACAGCGGCCTCAAGCTAAACAGGGGTCGTTTTTTTATGAAGGACAGCCTCGCGCTCCTGCAAGTTAAGCAAATTGATCGGGATAAAAATTGATCAGGATAAAAGGAATAAGAGATGGAAAAATCGAATTAGCTGTTTTAATGCCGTTTGCCTCGAAAAAAGTGATAGGAGGTCTTAAGTGTGATGGAAGATGCCTTACAAGGGATCAAAGTCCTGGATTTAACCCGGCTCCTGCCCGGCCCGTACTGTACCCTGGTGTTGGCGGACCACGGCGCGGAAGTGATCAAGGTGGAATCTCCCCAGGAAGGCGATTACATGCGGAAAATGGGCCCCATGATCGACGAAAACAGCGCCTATTTCTGGCAGTTAAACCGCAATAAAAAAAGGATTTCCTTAAATTTGAAGATGTCTGAAGGTAAAGAACTATTCAAGCGGCTGGTGGGGGAATCCGATGTTTTGGTGGATGGTTTCCGCCCCGGGGTGATGGAAGGGCTTGGCCTGGGCTATGAGGAACTGCGGCGGGTAAATCCCGGCCTGGTATTTTGTGCCATTTCCGGGTATGGTCAAGAGGGTCCTTATCGCTTGCGGGCGGGGCATGACATTAACTATACCAGCATCGCCGGGGTCAATGCATTAAGCGGCGGAGTCAATCTTTCACCGGTCGTCCCGGCGATCCAGCTGGCCGACATTGGCGGCGGCTCTCTCTGGAGCCTGGTGGCGATCCTCCTGGCCCTTCTTGCCCGCAAACATACCGGTCGGGGGCAGTACCTGGATATTTCCATGACGGAGGGAAGCATGGCCTGCTTGCCCCTGCAGTTTACCGAATATTTTTCCGATCAAACCATTCCCCGGCGAAACGAAGGTTTATTGTCGGGGTTTTATGCTTGCTATAATCTTTACCGCACGAAGGAGGGGAAACACGTGAGCCTGGGAGCCCTGGAAGCCAAGTTTTGGCGCGCCTTCTGCGAGGCCGTGGGCCATCCCGAGTGGATCCCCCGGCAGTATGCGCCTGATCCGGAGCAGGAGCAGCTGAAAAAAGCGGTCGCTGCCTTGCTCGCGGAACGTACCCGGGAGGAATGGGTTCAATTCTTTGCCGGCAACGATGACTGTTGCCTGGAGCCCCTGCTGGAATTAAACGAGGTGGAAGACCACCCCCAGAACCGGGCCCGCGGCTTTTTCCTGGAGGTCCAGCACCCCCAGAAAGGAGCATTTAAGCAGCTGGGTTTTCACTGCAGGATGTCGGAAACGCCGGGGCGCTTGCAGAAAGCTCCGCCGGGGCTGGGAGAGGACACGGAATTAATTTTGCAGGGGATGGGACTATCCTTGGAAGAAATTGACGAATTAAAAAGAAAAGGGGCCATTTAAATGCTTCATCTTGCAGGAATTGCCGGGATCCCCATCGAATAATTATCGAATGAAATCTTCGTATATTGTGAATAGTAGGACAAATCGAAAGGAGCGATGATCATGACAGAACAGACCCGGGATAAGTTCTTCGGTGAATCTCAACTTTTCGAACCACCGGGTTCCTTCCAGGAAAAAGCCCTCGTTTCTGACCGGCGCCTCTATGAAAGCGCGCAGAAGAACCGGTTGGCTTTCTGGGCGTCCATGGCGGAGGATGTGGAGTGGATGAAAAAATGGGACACCATCTTTGAGGATGACGATGCCCCCTTTTACAGGTGGTTTAATGGTGGCACCTTGAACGTGAGTTTCAACTGCGTGGATCGGCACACGTTGACCTCCCGGAGAAACAAGGCCGCCTTAATTTTTGAAGGAGAACCGGGAGACTCCGTAACACTGACGTACCAGCAGCTGTACAGGGAAGTGAATCGTTTTTCATCCGGGCTGAAAAAAATTGGTGTGCAAAAAGGTGACCGGGTCACCATTTATATGCCCATGATCCCTGAAGCCATTATTGCCATGCTTTCCTGTACGCGGATCGGGGCGATTCACAGCGTAGTTTTTGGCGGTTTCAGTTCCGATTCCCTGAAAGATCGCATCGACGATGCGGACTCCACGATCGTGATTACGGCCGATGGAGGATACCGGCGGGGCAAAGTGGTTCCCTTGAAAGAGAACACGGACCAGGCCGTAGCCGCCTGCCCGAGCGTGGAAAAAGTGATCGTGGTGAAACGGGTAGGCAATGCGATCAACATGGATGAGCAGCGCGATCTCTGGTACCATGAAATCATAAAAGAGGCCGACGATTACTGTGTTCCGGAAGAAATGCAAGCCGAGGATCCCCTGTTTATTTTATACAGCAGCGGCACGACCGGGAAACCGAAAGGAATCCTGCATACCACGGGCGGCTACCTGGTAGGGGTCCATTGTACCTTTAAGTACGTGTTTGACTACCGGGATGAGGATATCTTCTGGTGTACGGCCGATATCGGGTGGGTTACCGGGCACAGTTACATCGTCTACGGGCCCCTTTCTAACGGCGCGACGGTGATCTTGTATGAAGGGACACCCGATTACCCGGAACGGGATCGGTTCTGGGAAATGATTGAAAGGTACCGGGTGAATGTCTTCTATACGGCGCCTACAGCCATCCGGGCTTTCATGCGCTGGGGCGAAGATTGGCCCGCCAGGCGGGATCTCTCCAGCCTCAGGCTTCTGGGGACGGTGGGAGAACCCATCAATCCCGAGGCCTGGATGTGGTACCACGAATATATTGGTCTAGGGAAGTGTCCCATCGTGGACACCTGGTGGCAGACGGAAACGGGCATGATCCTGATCACACCGCTGCCGGGTGTAACGACGACTAAACCGGGTTCCGCGTCCCAACCGTTTCCCGGTATCGAGGCGGCGATCCTGGATGAAGCCGGGGAGGAGGTCGAACCGGGCAAGGGAGGATTCCTGGTCTTGACATCGCCGTGGCCCGCCATGCTGCGGACGCTCTACAAAGATCCGGAGCGCTTCAAAGAGACCTACTGGCAGCAGTATCCCGGGAAGTACTTTACCGGTGACGGGGCCATGAAAGACAAAGATGGATACTTCTGGATCATGGGGCGCGTTGACGATGTGATGAATATATCCGGCCACCGCATTGGAACCATGGAAGTGGAGAGTGCCCTGGTGGACCACAAGGCGGTTGTCGAGGCGGCGGTTATCGGTAAGGTCCACGATCTGAAGGGCCAGGCGATCTCTGCTTTTGTAACCCTGAAGGAAGGTCTGGACGGCTCCGATGAGCTTGTTGAAGAACTCAAGGCCCACGTGGTGAAAAAAATAGGAGCGATCGCGCGTCCCGATGATATCTTCTTTGCCAGCGAACTGCCCAAGACCCGCAGCGGAAAAATCATGCGGCGCCTGCTGCGGGACGTCGCCGAGGGGCGAGCCCTGGGAGATACAACAACACTGTTGGATCCGGGAGTCCTTGCCGGGATCATGGAAAAATATAAGAGCTGAGTTTAATCATCACCTGTTCTGTTTCAGCAATCATGCGGGGAGGCCGGGGACCGGCCTCCCCGACGGTTTTACAGCAAGTTTTTTCTTGCCGGAGGGGTTTGGTCGTACAAGCCGGCAGGAATGGACGTCCCGGGGAAAGAATTTTCCTTTGGGATCATTTTCGGGAATCGACGTATCTGGCGCAAAGCAGCAGGGACCCCTGCTAAATCTAAAAGCTCATCCGGGTGACGAAATGCAAAATACAGCGCATCCATCTAAAAACCTCTCCAGGATACTGGAGATCCTGGAACAGGAGTACCCCGAGGCCCGCACGGCCCTGCAGTATCGTACTCCCTTTGAACTTTTACTGGCCGTGATCCTTTCCGCCCAGACCACGGACAAGCAGGTGAATCGGATTACGGAAGGGTTGTTTCGTCGTATCCAGGGGCCCAGGGATGTGTTGGCCCTTGATTTGTCCCAGCTGGAAGAGTTGGTCAAAGGCTGCGGGCTCTACCGACAAAAGAGCAGGCAAATCCAGGAAACCAGCCGGGTTCTGCTGGAAAAATACAATGGAGTGATCCCTGACACCAGGGAAAAATTGATGACCTTGCCCGGTGTCGGCCGCAAATCGGCCAACGTGATTATTAGCACGGCTTTTGGTCTTCCCGCCATGGCCGTGGATACCCACGTCATGCGGGTCAGCAAGCGCCTGGGGTTGGCCCGGGGAAAAACACCTGTACAGGTTGAGGAAGAACTCTGCCGCATGCTTCCGGAAGAAAGCTGGACGGCTACCCATCACCGGCTGATTGCCCACGGGAGAGCCATCTGCCGCTCCAGGAATCCCGCCTGCAGCGCATGCCCTCTTTTCCCGTTATGCCTGCACCCCGATAAACCCGCATAAATGCATCTTGGTGATCAGGCTTGCCCAGGAATCCAGGAATCAACCCTTGTTTCCCTGCTTACCCTCAGCTTAAAAAGTATTTCAAGTCTTTTTTCGGAAAATTTGTCAGAACAAAAGGAATAACCCCGGCGAGGGAGAATTATAAAACGCAACTAGATAATCCAGGGCTATTTTTGCGGCCAATCCGACGATCGCCGCGAGCGAGCAGGGAAATATGAGTTTATCCCCGGGCAAGTTTGTTCACCGGGCAAGTTCATCGATTAAAGTTAAATACGTGACTTGGTAAAGGGGGAAGACGATGACCCGCGGTAATCGCCTGGAGGCGGAGCAGATATTTAAACATTGTGAGCCGGATATATTCGAGCTGGAAACAACAGAAGAAATCGCTCCTCTGGCCGGTATTATTGGCCAAGAAAGGGCCGTCCGCGCGATCAACTTTGGCTTAAAGATTAACCGCTATGGCTATAATATCTTCTTAACTGGATTAACCGGGACAGGGAAATTGAGCTATGCCCGCTCGGTTATCCAGGAAAGAGCTAACGAGCAGACGGTCCCCGATGACTGGCTCTACGTCTACAACTTCAGGCATCCCGGCGAGCCTATCGCCTTGAGCCTTCCCGCCGGTATGGGAAGTGTCTTTATTCGAGACATCCACAACCTCCTCAACGAGCTGAAAGAAGAGATCCCCAAGGCCTTCAATACGGAAGAATACGAGCGCCAGAAGGGGACAATCCTGAAAATATTCCAGGAAACTCGATCCAACCTCATGGAGCAACTGAACAGGGTTGCCCAGGAAAAGGGTTTTGTGTTGAAACGCACCAGCACCGGGTTTTTAAGTGTGCCGTTGAAAGACGGCGAAGAACTGAACGAAGAAGAATTTAATCAACTGGAAAAAGGCGAGCGGGAGGAAGTAGAAAAAAAGTCTACAGAAGTGCAGCTCAAGGCCCTGGAGATCGTGCGCAAAATTCAAAACGAAGAAAAAGCCATGAAGGATAAATTCCGTGAACTGGAACAAAAAACCGGCCTGCATGCAGCAGGCCACCTCATCGATGAGCTCAAGGAGAAGTACCAGGATTTCAACCGGGTGATACACTACCTGGATGCTTTACAGGAAGATGTCCTGGAGAACTTGAACGATTTCAGGGATGAGGACGATGATAAACAGTTTCCCTTCCCCTGGTTGAAAAAGCAGGCCCAGGCCGAGGCTTCAACACGCTATACGGTAAACCTGCTCATTGATAACAGTGAACTTACGGGTGCGCCCATCGTCATTGAATCCAACCCCACCTATTACAATCTGATCGGCCGGGTAGAATATGAAAACCGCTTTGGGACCATGACCACGGATTTCTCCATGATCAAAGGAGGCGCCCTGCACCGGGCGAATGGGGGGTATTTAATCCTCCAGGTTAAGGACCTGCTGCTTAACTTTCAGTCCTGGGAAGTGCTCAAGCGTGTGTTGAAGACAAAAGAGATCCGCATGGAAACCATCGGGGAACAGTATGCATTGTTAACCATGGCTACGCTTAAACCTGAGCCTATTCCCCTGGAAGTAAAAGTCATCCTCATCGGCAATCCCCTCTGGTACCACCTGCTCTATCGGTTTGACGAAGATTTCCGCAAACTTTTTAAAATCAAGGCGGATTTTGACTCGGTGATGGGGCGCTCCCTGGAAAACATGACCAAGATGGCCGAATTTATCACCACCCATTGCCAGCGGGAAAATCTTAAGCACTTCGATCGGACGGGAGTGGCACGGGTAGTGGAGTACAGTTCCCGTCTGGCCGAGCACCAGGAAAAATTGACCACCTGTTTTAACGATATAGTTGAGATCCTCTTTGAGGCCGACGCCTGGGCCGGCATTGACAATAACGATTACATCACGGCTGCCCATGTCGACCAGGCGATCATGGAAAAGAACTACCGGTCTGATAAATACGAAAAGAAACTGCTGGAAATGGTAGAACAGGGACAGATTCTTTTGGATTTTGAAGGTGCAAAGGAAGGACAGGTAAACGGGCTTTCCATTATCGACCTGGGCGACTACAGCTTTGCCAGGCCTTCCCGCATCACCGCCTCCACGTACATGGGTCGCCGGGGGATTGTGAATATCGAAAGAGAGAGCAAGATGAGCGGACGGATTCACGATAAAGGCGTGCTGATCATCAGCGGTTACCTGGGCCAGAAATTTGCCCGGGAAAAACCGCTGACCCTCTCTGCCTCCCTCTGTTTTGAGCAGTCATACGAAGGAGTCGATGGGGACAGCGCTTCCAGTGCAGAGCTCTATGCCCTACTCTCCAGCCTGGCTGAAATTCCACTAAAACAGGGTCTTGCCGTATCAGGCTCTATTAACCAAAAAGGAGAGATACAGCCCGTAGGGGGGATCACCCGTAAAATCGAAGGGTTTTTTGCTGCCTGCAAGCTCAAGGGATTGACAGGAGACCAGGGGGTGATCATCCCTCATCAAAATACTGTCAATCTTATGCTCGATGCAGAAGTGGTCGAGGCGGTGCGCCAGGTAACTTTCCATATTTACGCCGTAAAAACAGTGGAAGAAGGCCTGGAAATCCTGTCTGGCCTGCCGCCCGGCAAGCGCGATGAAGACGGAAAATACCCGGAAGGATCCTTTTTTTCCCGCGTGGAAAAACGACTGGAGGAACTGGCTGAATCGTTGCGTCGGCAGCAAGGAGAAGACCAGGACCCTGAAAAGGGGCGGCCAAACGACCGGGAACCGGGTTGTTCCAACCAGGGACTGACCCATACGTAGTATAAGAGCCTGGTATATTAACCGGGTAGGGAGTTTATGCTTGATGCAGCGACCGTATACAGGCTTGGCCC
>PWWY01000039.1 GCA_003561325.1 Syntrophomonadaceae bacterium
CTTCAGCCAGGGTGGCCCGGACTTCCAGCTGCTGCAGCGCGCTGATCAGACACCCGGCAATGAGATGATAGGTTTCCACGACGCCCTTGCCGTCAACCAGGGGGTGGCTTTCGGGCAGGGCAAGGCTGTAGGTCAGATCATCAAAGTGCACAACGGCCCTGCCTCCTGTGGGCCTGCGCACGACCTCCACGTTATCTTCCTGGCAGGCCTGCAGGTCTACCCATTTTTCAGCTTGCTGGAAGAACCCCAGGGAGATGGCCGGTGGTGCCCAACTGTAAAGCCTCAAGGTCGGGGGCGTCCTTCCTGCTGCGACAGATCGGTGTATGGCCAGGTCTTTATTCATGTTCACTGCGGCTGCCTGCGGTGGATCCCAAAGGAGCAGCCATCTTTCTCTCATGTAACATTTCCCCCTCTGCGAGGTTTTCCAATAAGATCTTCAGCACCCGCGCTATTTCTTCTGCGGTCAGTGGGCGCGGGTAATTATACATGGTTTTTCCCGGCCGCTCGTTGTAGTAGGGACGATTGCACCCTGGACAGCCCGAGGTTTGAAAGGCACTACCGGCGCTCAACCTTTTTCTCAGCTGCGCGGGTGCCAGCCCGAAACTCGTCAGGCGCCCCTGCAGGAAGCGAAAGCGAAGAAAGAGGGCCGGTTCCTGGCGCAGCAGGAATAAGCCGGCCTGGATGCGCCGGTACTGTTGTTCCTCGGGTGGTGGTAGAGAGCCGAGGGGCGTTCCGGAAAGGGGGGTAAAAGCAAACAGGCCCAGGGTGATATTTTTTTCGAGGATCCTGGCCCCGGTCTGCAGCAGTTCTTCTTCTGTTTCCCTCAGGCCGCAGATCAGGTGCGTGCTGATTTTTCCCGGCCAGCGCTCGGCACAGGAAAAGAGCAGCGCTTGAGTTTCCGCAAAGGATTTGTCTTTGATGCGGGCGAACAACCTCGGGTTCGCCGCATCCAGGGCAATATTTACCCGGTCTGCTCCAGCCCGGAAGAGCTCTGCTGCCTGGTGCAGTGTTTCAATCCGCACCGAAACAGAGCAGGGGAGGGAAGAAAGCCGTTTTATCCATCGAAGGGTTGGAAGCAGGGATCGTTCAAGGGTTTCTTCCGCCACGCTCTGCAGGCAAATACGCTGCAGGCCTTGCTGTTCCGCCTGGTTGAGGGGTTTTTCCAGCGCTGCTCGCGGGTAGGCAGGCCAGGTTATTCTTCCCAGGTAGGTCCTGGACCGGGAAGAACTGCGCCGCCCCAGGGGGCAAAATAAACAGGCACCACGGCATGCCGTTCCCTGAAGCAGGTAAACGGTGGTTGGCTGTATGTCCGTCTTCACGGTTTTCAATTGTAAGGCGGCGGCTGAACCGGCAGAAAGGCGAATCAAAAGGCACAACACTCCTCGCTGTAGCGGATGTTTAACTGCATTTCCGCGGCCATTTTTCGGGCAGGGGGAGCGGGTTGGACAATTTTGTTCACCCCTGCCTGCAGGGCGATGCAATCAAGGGCCTGGCGGTAAAGGCCCCCGGGGCGCAGGCATCCCAGGTAAAGCGGGATTTCTGGAAATAAACGCCGGGCTTGCCGCATAAAGCGTTCCACCTCTTCCAGGAGAGGAGGTGGAAAATGGGCCAACCGGGTTCCGGGAGTCGGCCTGAAAACGAGCAAACTAATTGCATCGGCCCCTTCCTTCCGGAGGATTTGCAGGGCCCTGTATTCTTCCCGTAGTTGAGCGCCGCTTAACCCCAGGCACAGGTGGGGGATCACCCGGACGTGTTTTCTTAGTAGACGATAGGCATGAAGAAAATCATGGGGTTCCCGCTGAAGGCCATAAACATGCTGGATTACGTCTGCATCCAGCACAAAGTCAAAAGAAACCACCTCGACCAGGGAGCCGATTTTCCGCGCGTCAGCTTCATCCACAAGACCAGGGTGTAAATTCAGGGGTCCAAGCAGAGAGAGGGCAGCCAGTTTTTTCTCGTGTTTCTCCAGGGAGATCGTTCCCCGGTTCGTGAAACCCCCGCTGACCAGGTAACTTTTGACGGCAGGAAGGGGCCCGGCCAGGACCTCGTCAAGCTTGCGCATTCCCTTCAAATAATGACCGCCGCAGTGGGCGCAGTTCAGTTCGCAGTTGGCCCCGGTTAAACTGACCGGCACGGTCTTCCAGGGATAGACGAAGTCGATGTCCCGGGGAAACCCCTGCGGGACAGCAGCGTTCGCCCCCGGCATTTTTCCCTCGAAGCTTTTTGGGTGATGGCTTGCCGGGGAACTAAATGCCGTCATGGTTCTTTCTTCCAGCGCACCACCGGTTTGCGGGCAGCCAGGACTTCGTCCAACCTTCGCACCGGGGTGGAATAAGGCGCCCCTTTGATTTTTACCGGGTCAGTTTCGATCTCTGCCGCAATTTCTTTCAAGGCTTCGACAAAGTGGTCCAGGGTTTCCTTGTTTTCCGTTTCCGTCGGTTCGATCATGAGCGCTTCTTCGACGATCAGGGGAAAGTATACGGTCGGTGGATGGAGGCCGTAATCCAGCAGTGCCTTGGCGATATCTCCTGCCCCTGCTCCTCGTTTTTTCTGCAGCTTGGCGGAAAGAACGAACTCATGTTTGCACGGGCCCCTGTACGGGACATGGTAGATATCTTTCAAACAGTTCAAGAGGTAGTTGGCGTTCAACACGGCATCATCGCTGGCTTGTTTTAACCCCCTGGCGCCCATCATGCGGATGTAGGTGTAGGCTTTCACCACGACACCGAAATTACCGAAGAAGCTGTGGACTTTTCCGATGGAACGGGGGCGCTGGTAGTCCAGGAAAAAACGGTCTCCGTCTTTAGCTGTAACAGGATAGGGCAAAAAAGATTCCAGCCGGGCTGTTACGCCCAGGGGACCACTGCCGGGCCCGCCGCTGCCATGTGGGGTGGAGAAGGTTTTGTGCAGGTTGAGGTGGACGACGTCGAAGCCCATGTCCCCGGGACGGCAGTGCCCCATGATCGCGTTTAGGTTGGCGCCATCGTAATATAAAAGCCCGCCGGCTTCATGCACCAGGCGTGAGATTTCCAAAATATCTTTTTCAAAAAGCCCCAGCGTGTTAGGGTTGGTCAGCATCAAGGCGGCTGTTTTTTCATCCAGGTGCGCTTTTAACGTTGCGGTGTCCACCAATCCTTTGTCATTGGACGGCAGTTGAAGCACTTCGCATCCCGTCATGGTAACCGTGGCTGGATTCGTGCCGTGGGCAGAATCGGGGATCAACACCCGGTTTCGCTTTTCTCCCCTGGAGCGGTGATAGGCCAGGATGATCAATAAACCGGTCAGTTCCCCGTGAGCCCCGGCCACGGTTTGAAAAGAGTAGCGCTCCATCCCCGTGATTTCTTTTAAACACTGCTCCATGTTATAGAGGAGCTCCAGAGCCCCCTGGTAGGTTGGATCCCCCTGCAGGGGATGGATGGAAGCAAAGCCCGCAAGAGCGGCCACGTCTTCATTTATCTTGGGGTTGTACTTCATGGTGCATGAACCCAGGGGATAAAAACCGGAATCGACACCATAATTTCTTCTCGATAACGCTGTATAGTGCCGCACAACGTCCACCTCGGAAAGTCGGGGCAGATCCAGGCGGCTCTTTCGCAAACATTCCTGGGGGAGCAGCTCCTCCAGCGGTTTTAGCGGAACATCGCAGGGTGGTAGAGAAAACCCTTTTCGCCCGGGACGGTCTTTTTCAAAGATCAAGGGGAAGGCCGCGTTCATTTCCATCCCTCCAGTACACGAACCAGGGTATCGATTTCTGCTTTCGACCGTTTTTCGGTGACGCAGAAAAGCGCGGAGCGGGGTAACTCAGGATAGGCCTGCTCCAGGTCCAGGGGCCCGATGATGCCGTGCTGCAGCAAATACTCATTCATCTCCCCGGGGCTCCCGGTAACGGTTACGGCAAACTCTTTAAAATGCACACCGGGGAAAATGAGCTCGTATCCCGGCAGGGCACAGATTTGCTCCCTGGCATAGGCGGCCTTTTGGAGGCAATGCCCGGCCACGGTTTTCATTCCTTCGGGACCCATCAAGGCCATGTAGACGGCAGCAGTCAGGGCATTTAGCGCCTGGTTGGAGCATATATTGGATGTAGCTCTTTCCCGGCGGATGTGCTGTTCCCGGGTCTGCAGGGTGAGCACGTAGCCCCTTAGCCCGCTTGCATCGCGGGTTTCTCCAACAATGCGTCCGGGCAAACGTCTCAACAGGTTTTCCCTGGCGGCTAAAAATCCCAGGTAAGGGCCGCCCATGGACAGCGGGTTTCCCAGCGCTTGCCCTTCCCCGGTTGCAATATCCGCCCCGTATTCACCGGGGGTTTTCAGCAGGGGCAGGGAAATAGGATCGACAGAAACAACCAGCAAGGTCCCATGTTCATGCAGGGTGTCAGCCAGATGACCGGGCTCTTCGATGACCCCGAAAAAATTGGGTGTTTGCAGGAGCAGGGCGGCTGTCTCCGGATCCTGCTCGCTCCGGCGCAAAGCCTCGTCTAAATTCGTTTGGCCCCCGGCCGTCAGGAGGACTTCGTTTACCTCCAAACCGCGCACCTCCAGGTAGCTCTTCAACACCTGGCGATATTGTGGGTTTATACCCCGCGAGACCAGGACTTTCCTCTTCCCGGTTGCCCCGCAG
This sequence comes from Syntrophomonadaceae bacterium, assembly GCA_003561325.1. Lineage (GTDB taxonomy): Bacteria > Bacillota > Dethiobacteria > DTU022 > UBA8154 > SKMY01. Next base: position 4,621 of record PWWY01000039.1, read on the forward strand.
GCCATCACGGCGCCCTCGGCCAGGGCACTGGCACCATCATAAAGGGAAGCGTTTGCCACATCCAGGCCGGTTAGCTGGCAGATCAGGGTCTGGTATTCAAAAATAGCCTGCAGGATTCCCTGGCTTATCTCCGCCTGGTACGGGGTATAAGCGGTATAAAACTCGCTCCGGTGGGTTAAATGACGGACAGCGCTGGGAATATAATGGTCATAGGCACCGGCTCCCAGAAAACAGGTATAATCTTCCAGGTTCATATTTTTTGCCGCCAGGTGGCGAAGGTGCGCGAGGGCCTCCGGTTCCGATAAGGAGGGCGGCAGATCCAGTTCCCGGGTAAGCTGGATGGCAGGAGGGATATCTCGAAAAAGGTCTTCAATGGAAGCAGCGCCGAAGCTTGCCAGCATTTCCTGCAGCACCGGATCGGTAAGAGGGAGATAGTGCTGGCCGTTCATGTCTAGATTTCCTCCTTTTCTAGATCAGTAATTAAGTTGGCATAGCCCTGGGCCGTCAGGAGCTTTGCGGTCTGGATCGGATCGCCGGCTTTAATCGCGGCTATCCAGCCTTTTCCATATGGGTCCTCATTGAGCAGCTCGGGTTTTTCCGTGAGTTCCTGGTTCACCCGGAGGATTTCTCCAGTGACCGGGGAATAGACATCCACGACGGCCTTGACGGATTCCACCACGGCCAGGCTTTGGCCCAGGGAAACCGTTTGCCCGGATGCGGGCAATTCAATGAAGACCACATCGCCCAGTTTATCCTGCGCATAATCCGTAATTCCCACAATACGCGTATCTTCCTTTTCATCGACCTGCAACCATTCATGTTCATCTGTGTACTGACGATCTTCTGGGATTGACCACTTCACGTTTACCCCCTCCTGTAGAATGGTAATTTTACCAACCGGGCCATTTTCCTTACCCCTCGCATCTCGACGGCCACTTCCCGGCCTTTCCAGGCTTGTTGAGGTTTTAGAAAGGCCATGGCGATCGATTGATCCAGCGTGGGTGAATGGCAGCCGCTGGTGATGCGGCCAATCTCCTCTTCGCCGTTTCGTACCGGGTAGCCGGCACGGGGGATCCCGCGGTCCTGCATGATCAATCCCCACAACTTCCGGCTTAGCCCCCTTTTTTTCTGCTGCAGCAGCGCTTCCCGCCCGTGAAAGGGCTGCAGGTTCTCCTGGAAATCGACAAATTGTTCTAAACCGGCTTCCAGTGGTGTGATCTCCTCGTCCAGCTCGCTGCCATAAAGAGGGAAACCTGCCTCAATGCGTAAAATGTCCCGGGCTCCCAATCCAGCGGGGGAGACCAGCGGGGAACAGCCTCCAGAAGCTGACACGAATCGATCCCAGAGGCTGGAAACTTGGTCTGCCCGGCAAATCAGCTCGAATCCATCTTCGCCCGTGTAACCCGTCCTGGAAACCATGATGCGGATCCCCTGGATAGATAGTTCAGGTTGAAAATGAAAGCGCGGCAGGTCACTTAAGGTTCGACTGGAAAGTGTTTCCAGGAGCTGCTGACTTTGCGGGCCCTGGAGCGCCAGCTGTGCCTCTGCAGAGGAACGATTGAAGACCTGGACGTTTTCAGATCGCTTGCTCTTCAACCAGTCATAGACCCGTAAGGTATTTGACGCATTGGTGACGATCAAATATTGAGTTGCGTGGAAACGATAGAGCAGGATATCATCAATAGTGCCCCCGTCATCACGGCAGATCAGGGTATACATGGCCTGCCGATCGAGCAGGCGGTTGAGGTTAGCGGTCACGATGGTTTGTAAAAAATCCAGGGCGCTTTCACCTTCGATGGACAAACGGCCCATGTGTGTTACATCAAAAAGTGCAGCACGGCTTCGGGTTTCCTTGACCTCCTGGTTAATACGATTGTATTGCAGCGGTAAGAGCCAGCCGTGGAAGTTGATCATTTTCGCTTGATGCTGGAGATGCTTTTCATAAAGAGGGGTTCTGCGCACATTTTCCATGAGCTTTGACTCCTTTAAAAGAAAAAACAGGGGTTACAGCAGATGAAGGGCTGTTCCCCTGTTCTTTGCACCTGGGGAAGCAGTCTGCAAAGACGAGAGTACCCCTTCAATGCCCTGCGCGAACAGGATCTCTCCAGGGAAGCATCAACTGGTGGCACGGCGTACCCGAGAGTTTCTCGAACTGCCCTGCAGGCGAAGGTGGATGCTCTTAACGACTGCATGCTCTGGAAGCGCTCTTCAGGTTAGACGGTGTCAGAAATGTTTGAAATCAAGCTATATTTACATTATTCCGTATACACATTATTCGACATGCCTGGCGCGTTTCCTTCTTTACGACAACTTCACGATTATCAAAACACCTCATCCTGCCCGTGCTCATTTCTGCAGCTGCCTTGTTCCGCTGGAAATCGCTGTGCTCCGTCACTCCAGGAAAACTGAAGCGCACTGGAGCTTGCACGTTGAGAAAGAACAGTCGAGCCTCCTGCGAGTCTCTTGCACCCTTCTTGAGCAGATTATGCTTTTCTTATGCTCCCCGATATATTAAAATGATAGCCATAAAAGGTTA
>PWWY01000232.1 GCA_003561325.1 Syntrophomonadaceae bacterium
CAATGTGAACATGGTGATCGAGCTGATCACCCCCATTGCCATCGAGGAAAGCCTGCGCTTCGCCATCCGGGAAGGCGGACGAACCGTCGGCGCCGGTGTGGTCACTTCCATTATCGAATAAAAGGCAAATAGGTTTTAGCGATGAAGTAAGAGGTTGCCGCCGGGCAGGCGGGAAATTTTTACGGAGCAGTCTGTTTACAGGAATCAGACGCAAAGGAGGAGTACGATGTCAAACCAAAAAATCAGGATCAGGCTGAAGGCATTTGATCACAACCTGCTGGATCAATCGGCGGGTAAAATCGTCGATACAGCGAAAAGAACCGGGGCATCTGTTTCAGGCCCTGTACCCCTTCCCACGGAAAAAAGCATTTATACGGTGATTCGAGCGCCGCACAAATACAAAGATTCCAGGGAACAATTTGAGATGCGCACGCACAAGCGGTTGATCGACATCATTGAGCCCACACCCAACACCGTCGATGCCCTGATGAGGTTGGACTTGCCTGCCGGGGTAGATATTGAGATTAAGTTGTAGGACTCGTGGAAAGAAAGGGGGTATTGCAGATGCAAAAAGCGATTATGGCGAAAAAAGTGGGTATGACCCGGATCTTTGATGACAATGGCCGCTCCATTCCCGTGACGGTTCTGGAAGCGGGACCCTGCACGGTTATCAGCAAGAAAACCCCGGAAACAGACGGTTATACCGCCATCCAGGTTGGATTTCAGCGACAAAAGGAAAATCGATTAAATAAACCCATTAAGGGCCATCTTAACAAGGCCGGGGTCGGTCCTGTGAAGTACATTCGGGAATTTAAACTATCCGATGTTGGGGCTTACGAAATCGGCCAGGATATCAAAGCAGATATTTTTTCTTCGGGAGATTATGTTGATGTCACGGGTGTCTCTCGGGGCAAAGGTTTCGCCGGGTCCATTAAACGCCACGGCCACTCACGGGGTCCCATGTCTCACGGCTCTCGATATCACCGTGGACCGGGCACTTTAGGTTCTATCGATCCTGCCCGGGTGTTTAAAGGCATGAAATTGCCCGGCCGGATGGGTGGAGAGAAAGTCACCGTGCAGAAGCTGGAAGTGGTTAAGGTTGATCCCGAAAGAAATATTTTGTTGCTCAAAGGAGCGGTTCCTGGCCCCCAGGGCGGTCTGCTCATGTTGAAACAGTCGGTTAAAGTTAGTTAAGTGAATGACAGCAAGAAAGGGGGCTGTGTGTTTGATGCCCACAGTGGATGTATACAATGGTCAAGGAGAACGTGTGGGAGAATTGGAACTGAACGATGATGTTTTTGGCGCGAAAGTCAAAGAACACCTTTTATTCGATGTTTCTCAAATGTTGTTAAACAATCGCCGCCGCGGCACAGCCAGTACGAAAACCAGGGCCGAGGTGCGGGGCGGAGGAAGTAGGCCCTGGCGCCAGAAGGGAACTGGAAGAGCCCGGCACGGTACGATTCGTTCACCGATTTGGGCCGGTGGAGGGGTGGTGTTCGGTCCAAAACCGAGGAATTATCGTTATACACTGCCCAAAAAAGTGCGCCGGGCAGCAATGCGATCAGCCCTTTCCTCCAAGGTGCAGCAGAACGAATTGATCGTGCTGGAAAGCCTTCATCTTCCAGAACCAAAAACCAGGGAAATTGTGAATATCCTGAGTAATCTCAATGCCGAAGGTCGAATCCTCCTGGTAACAGCGGGCCCGGATGAAAATGTATTCAAATCAGGGCGCAATCTTCCCAGGGTAAAAACGGCTGTGGCCCACCAGATTAATGTGCTGGATATTCTAAACTGCGACAGGTTGATTCTCACAGCTGATGCGGTGACTGCTGTGCAGGAGGTGTTTGCCTCGTGAAAGATCCCCGGGATATTATTATCAAACCCCTGGTGACAGAGAAAACAACCGGCTTGATGGAAGAAAACAAGTATTGTTTTAAGGTGGACAAGCGCGCCAATAAAATTGAAATCAAAAAAGCCGTAGAAGCGATCTTTGATGTCCAGGTTAAAGCGGTAAACACCATGAATATGAAGGGTAAGCCCAAGCGGTTTGGCATTTACAGGGGTTATACGTCTTCCTGGAAAAAAGCCATTGTCACCTTAAAAGAAGGCAGCAAAACCATCGAAATATTTGAGTAAATGGGTTGATGAACCTGTATTGGCGATTTATAAGGAAGGAGGTGCCTTTGGGGGCATGGCATTTAAAAAGTTTGTACCAACATCTCCGGGACGGCGCTTCATGACTGTTTCCACCTTTGACGAAATAACCAAGTCCGAACAGGACAAAGCGCTGCTTGAACCCTTAAAGAAACATGCCGGCCGGAATACTGCCGGGCGGATTACGGTCCGCCACCGCGGTGGGGGTCACAAGCGCAAGTACAGAATGATTGACTTTAAGCGTGATAAAGAGGGTATACCGGCTAAAGTCGCGGCCATTGAGTATGATCCCAACAGGTCAGCGCGCATCGCGCTGCTAAATTATGCCGATGGGGAAAAACGCTATATCCTGGCTCCAGTAGGGCTGAAGCCGGGTGCAATCATCAGTTCAGGCGAAGGGGCTGAAATCCGACCTGGAAACTGCTTGAAATTGCGAAATATCCCCGTTGGCTCCCTGGTTCATAATGTTGAAATGAAGCCCGGTAAGGGCGGCCAGATGGTCCGATCGGCCGGCAGCGTAGCCCAGCTTATGGCCAAGGAAGGAAAATATGCCCACATCAAGCTGCCATCAGGAGAAGTCCGCCTGATCCTGACGGAATGCAAAGCGACCATTGGGCAAGTTGGCAATGTTGATCATGAAAACCTGAGCATAGGAAAAGCAGGCCGCTCACGTTGGCTGGGTTTTAGGCCCGTGGTTCGGGGCTCCGCAATGAACCCCGTCGATCACCCCCATGGTGGTGGAGAAGGCAAAGCGCCCATTGGACGGAAGAGTCCCATGTCACCCTGGGGTATGCCCACGCTGGGTTATAAAACCCGGGCAAAAAAGAAAAAATCGGATCAATTTATTGTGCGTAAGCGGAGTTAACCTACAGACCGGCTGCCTTAGGGGCAGCGGCAGATGTCCATGGTTGTTTCAAGGACCTCGTATTTTGAGATAAAGGGGTGATTGAGTGGGACGTTCGGTAAAGAAAGGCCCGTTTGTTGACCAGAGATTAAAAATGAGGATTGACAAGATGAATAAAACGGGAGAAAAACGCGTGATCAAGACCTGGTCCCGTCGTTCTACCATATTCCCGGACATGGTTGGGCATACGATAGCGGTCCATGATGGACGAAAACATGTCCCCATTTATATTTCCGAGGATATGGTGGGTCACAAGCTGGGAGAATTTGCGCCAACACGCACGTTTCGCGGTCACGGTTCTCACACGGAACGGTCGACTTCTCTCAAGTAGGCGGCTGGAGTGGGCCGCTGGTTTTTGAGGTGTTACGGCCACTTGCTATGGGTTTAACTATTTATTGCGGTGCATGAGGTAAGGGGGTATAAGATGTGGAAGCAAAAGCACAAGCCCGATTTATTCGGATAGCTCCCCGCAAAGCCCGGATTGTGATGGATCTGATCAGGGGGAAAGATGTGGAGGAAGCCCTGACGATCCTTCGTTTTACACCCAAGAGGGCGTCATCCATCATTGAAAAGGTGCTCAACTCAGCGATTGCCAACGCTGAGCACAACTACGAGATGAAGCGTGAAGATCTTTATATCGACAAAGGCTACGTCGATGAAGGGCCTACATTAAGGCGCTTCAGGCCTCGGGCCATGGGAAGAGCTAGCCGTATCAACAAGCGTTCCAGTCATATAACCGTTGTTATACGGGAAAGAGAGGAGGATTAATCGTTGGGTCAAAAAATTAGCCCCATCGGTTTTCGTGTCGGTGTAATCCGAGATTGGGATGCCCGCTGGTATTCCCAGAAAGACTACACCCAGCTGGTTCACGAGGACCTCAAACTTCGCCAGTTTATTAAAGAGCAATTAAAAAACTCCGGGGTGTCCCGTATTGAAATTGACCGGGCTGCCAACAACGTGCGGGTGAATATCCATACATCCAAACCGGGAATGGTTATCGGCAAAGGTGGCGCGGGCGTAGATCAACTTCGCCGCAACCTGGAAAAACTTACGGGGAAAAAGCTCCATATCAATATCATGGAAATAAAAACCCCGGAAATGGATGCCTACCTGGTTGCCGAAAACGTAGCACAGCAGTTGACACGGCGGATTGCCTTTCGCCGCGCCATGAAACAGTCGGTTTTCAGAACCATGCGCGCTGGCGCCAAGGGGATCAAGATCGTCTGTAAAGGTCGCCTGGGAGGCGCCGAAATGGCTCGAACAGAGAGCTACCATGAGGGGACCGTTCCTTTGCAAACACTGCGTGCGGATATCGATTACGGTTTTGTGGAGGCACATACCTCCTATGGCCGCATCGGCGTAAAAGTATGGATTTACAAAGGTGAAATCCTTCCTGATGCGAAAAAGACAGGTGCGAAGAGCCAGGGAGGAGGGAAAGAACATGTTGATGCCCAAAAGAAGTAAGTTTCGCCGACACCAGCGAGGGCGGATGAAAGGCATATCCAAAGGCGGCACGGAGATCGACTTTGGAGAATATGGACTGCAGGCGCTGGAACCGAGTTGGATTACAAGCCAGCAGATTGAAGCGGCCCGGGTAGCGATGACCCGTTATGTAAAGCGGGGTGGGAAAATATGGATTAAAATATTTCCCCACAAACCGGTTACAGAGAAGCCGGCAGAAACGCGGATGGGTAAAGGAAAGGGTTCCCCGGAATACTGGGTTGCCGTGGTGAAGCCGGGAAGAGTCATGTTTGAACTGGCTGGTGTGCCTGAAGACACCGCGAGAGAAGCCATGCGCCTGGCCTCCCACAAGCTGCCCGTGAAATGTAAATTTGTGAAAAGAGAAGAAATAGGTGGTGAAGCCCATGAAGGTGAGCGAGATTCGTGAGCTTTCGAACCAGGAGCTTCAGGATAAAATCCGGGAGCTGAAAGAAGAACTGTTTAACCTGCGCTTTCAGATGGTTACCGGCCAACTGGAGAATACCATGAGGATTAGAGAGGTCCGTAAAACCATTGCCCGCGTAAAAACAGTTCAACGGGAGAGAGAGCTGTCTGCAACCCGAGTTTAAGATGCCAGAAAGGAGGCAGCGGTTTGGAGAGAAATACACGGAAGGTTCGTATCGGTAAAGTGATCAGCAATAAGATGGATAAGACTGCCGTGGTCGCTGTGGAGCGAACCATGCAGCATCCCTTGTACGGTAAGAGTTTGCGCAAGACGAAAAAATATAAGGTTCATGATGACAAAAACGAGTGCCGGGGGGGAGATAAAGTGAAGATCATGGAAACCCGTCCGTTGAGCAAAGAAAAGAGCTGGCGTTTGATCGAAGTGCTGGAAAAGTCACAGTTGTAGTCTGAGCGAAAGGAGGGGCCGAAGTGATCCAGAACCAAACCGTTCTAAATGTCGCCGATAATACGGGGGCCCGAAAAATTATGTGCATCAGGATCCTTGGTGGCTCCAAGCGAAAAGCAGCCAGTGTTGGCGATATCATTGTCGCCTCGGTTAAAGAAGCAACCCCCGGAGGAGTAGTGAAAAAAGGAGACGTGGTTCGCGCCGTTATTGTCAGGGTTAAAAGAGGATACCAGCGAAATGACGGCACCTTCATCCGCTTTGACGAAAATGCGGCGGTGATTATCAATGAGCAGAAAGCTCCCAGGGGTACCCGGATCTTTGGCCCGGTGGCCAGAGAGCTCAGGGAAAAAGAGTTTATGAGAATTGTATCTCTTGCTCCGGAAGTGATTTGATCAAGGCTGTTCTGTAGAGGAGGTGTGTTCGTTGTCCACGCATAAGCTTCGGGTTCGCAAGGGCGATCGCGTCCTGATCCTTTCCGGAAAAGATGAGGGGAAAAAGGCAAAAATCATCAGTTCTCTTCCCAGGAAAAGCAAAGTTCTGGTAGAAGGGGTAAATATGATCAAAAAGCACGCCCGCCCCACCCAACGAGTGCCGCAGGGCGGTATCAGGGAGATCGAAGCCCCAATCCCATCGAGCAAGGTCATGCTGATTTGTCCCTCCTGCCAGCAGCCGACCCGTGTTTTTCGCCGGCAGCTTCCTGACGGTAAATCAGTCAGGGCGTGCAAAAAGTGCAGTGAGAACATTGATAAATAGAGCGTGCGAGAAATAGCCAAGGGAGATGCACTGCAGCGCAGGGGAAGGAGGTAAATGGAGAATGTCGACCTTAAGGGAAAAATACTACGAAGTAGTTCTTCCGGCTTTAATGGAAAAATTCTCTTATCGGAATCCCATGGAGGCCCCGCGAATAGAGAAGATTGTGATCAACATGGGTATTGGCGAAGGGAAGGAAAATCCCAAACTGCTGGATGCCGCCGTGAAAGAACTTGCCCAGATTACTGGACAGAGGCCGGTTATTACCAAGGCAAAAAAATCGGTTGCCAGCTTCAAGTTAAGAGAGGGAATGTCAATCGGTTGTAAAGTTACCCTGCGAGGGGGCCGCATGTATGATTTTATGAATAAGCTGATCAATGTTGCCCTGCCCCGGGTTCGGGATTTTCGAGGAATATCTCCCAAGGCTTTTGACGGCCGGGGGAACTATTCATTGGGATTAAAGGAACAGATTATTTTCCCGGAGATTGTATACGACGAGGTTGAGAAAATTCAGGGCATGGATATCGCAATTATTACGACGGCAAAAACAGATGAAGAAGCAAAAGAGCTGCTTCGGCTGTTGGGCATGCCCTTTAGAGCGGCGTAATAGAATGGCAAGCGATCTTTGCCTGAGTCGAGAGATGCAATACCCCCTGGAAAGGAGGTGCGACCTGGTTGCTCGATAACCAGGGATATTTGTGGCCAAGAAGTCAATGATTGCCAAAGCAAAAAGGAAGCCCAAGTTTGAAGTGCGCGGATACAACCGCTGTGAGTTGTGCGGACGTCCGAGAGCCTATATACGAAAGTTTGGAATGTGTCGATTGTGCTTCCGCAAGCTGGCTCACCAGGGTGTACTTCCAGGTGTGAAAAAGGCCAGCTGGTAGCCTTGTGGTAAGAAAGGAGGTTCGTGTTTTACTATGATGACCGATCCCATTGCAGATATGTTAACAAGAGTGCGCAACGCCAACCTGGCCGG
>PWWY01000230.1 GCA_003561325.1 Syntrophomonadaceae bacterium
CAATATATTTGCGATACTCATCCAATGTTGTCGCTCCAATGGTCTGCAGTTCTCCCTTGGCCAGGGCAGGTTTAAGAATATTGGAAGCGTCTATGGCACCCTCTGCAGCGCCGGCACCGATAATGGTATGCAGTTCATCAATAAAGATGATCACGTTTCCGGCCTGCTGCAGCTCCACCATAAGCTTGCGCAGGCGTTCTTCAAATTCCCCTCGATACTTCGTGCCCGCCACGACGGCCGAAAGCTCCAGGGTAACCAGGCGCTTGTCGCGCAAAATATCAGGAACATTGCCCTCAACAATAAGCTGGGCCAATCCTTCTACGATGGCCGTTTTGCCAACTCCCGGCTCCCCGATCAAACAGGGATTGTTTTTCGTGCGGCGACTTAAGATCTGGATCACCCGTTCGATCTCCGTTTCCCTGCCAATCACTGGATCCAGCTTGCCTTCGCGGGCCAGCTTGGTGAGGTCACGGCCAAATGTGTCGACCGTAGGTGTTTGAGGTGTACTTTTGGCGCTCTGGCCGCTGCTCAGCTGGGCTTCGCCACCCAACAGTTGGATGACCTCCCGGCGGGCCTTTTTCAAGTCAATCCCCAAATTGGTCAGCACCTGCGCGGCGATACCTTCCCCTTCTCGGAGCAAGCCGAGCAGAAGGTGTTCGGTCCCCACGTAATTATGCCCCAGGTTTTGACCCTCTTCGATGGCTAACTCGATCACTTTCTTGGCTCGCGGCGTATAACTGATCCCCTGGGACTGAACTTTTTCACCCTTACCGATAATTCGCTCCCCCTCAGAGCGTACTTTCGGCAGCTGGATGCCCAGGTTTTGTAAGGACCGCGCTGCAATGCCTGATCCTTCCCGCACTAATCCTAAGAGGATATGCTCGGTCCCGATAAAGTTGTGGTTAAGCCGCTTGGCTTCTTCCTGGGCCAGCACCAAAACTTGCTGGGCCCGCTCTGTGAATCGACCAAACATGAACATCTATCTCTGCTCCTTTCTAGCAATCCAGAAATTTTTGAACCTGCGCTGCTCGCTCCAGGTCTTGTTCATAAGCGCTTAATTCCCGGTCCTTGAGGTACTGTAAGCATCCCGGCTGAATAAGGACAAGCAGCTTATTTAATGTGCCCGCAGAAATGTTTCTAACCAGGCCCAGGTCCAGGCCCAGGCGGACATCTGAAAGCAACTGCATGGCTTCCTGGCCCCCCAGGACACGGGCATATCTCATCACGCCCAGCGCCCGACCGGAACGATCGCCCAGGCGCTCCCTTCCTTCGTTTAAGAGATGCTCCCGGGCTTTTTTCTCCTGGTTAATCAGCTGCCGGGTCACCCCATAAAGATTTTGCCAGATTTCTTCTTCCGATTGCCCCAGGGTGATCTGGTTCGACACCTGGAAAAGATTCCCCGTAAAATCCGTGCTCTCGCCATAGATTCCCTGTATAACCAGCCCGACCTGGTTCAACGCGGAGAGGATTCGGTTGATCTGCCGGGTCATGACCAGGGCTGGGAGATGCAGCATGACCGAGGCGCGCAGCCCGGTGCCCACGGTGGTCGGGCAGGCCGTCAGGTATCCCAGCTCCTCGTGGAAAACGTAGCGGGCCTGGTTTTCCAGGCAGTCATCATACAAAGAAGCTTCTTGCCAGGCCTGCTCCAGCTGCAGCCCGGGCAGCATGCATTGGATACGGATGTGATCCTCTTCATTGACCATGATACCGACCGTTTCATTTTCTCTTAAACAAAGGGCGCTGCAGGCATTTTCTCGCGCCATCAGAGGGCTGATCAAGTGTTTTTCCACGAGGACCTGTTTGAACACACTCGAGATAGAATCCAGCTCCAACAGCTGAAAACGAGAAAATTGCTCTGCTTCTTTCTGCAAAATCTCCCGGAATAACTGCAGGATCTTCTTTCGCTGCAGGTTGGAGGCTAACGGGGGAAAAAGGTTGCCCCGGATATTGCGAGCCAGGCGCACCCGGCTGCTGATGACGACGTCCGCTTCAGGGCCGGCTTCCTGCAGGAACTTGCCGCAGATCTTTTCTAGACGCCTGTTTTCACTGCCAGCCTGGGCATCCTCATCCCTGAACGGGTCCTGTTCAGGGGCCCATCGCTCATCTTTTTCCTTCACCGGCAGCACCTCCTGCTTCTCGCTCTTTTTCCAGCTGTTTAATCCGGTCCCGCAGGGCAGCTGCCTCTTCAAAAGCTTCTTCTGCAATTTTCCGCTGCAACTCTTCCCTGACCAGGGTAATATCCCTCTTCAGTTTGACACCTGTCTCTGTGCGTAGGGGTATCTTTCCCCTGTGTTTTTGGCTTCCATGGAGCCTGCGGAAAAGTGCAGGCAAACAATCGGCAAAAGCTTCATAGCAGTTTTCACAACCAAAACGGCCGATCTGGCCGAACTGGGCATAAGTTAAGCCACAGCAGGAACACTGGACGCCCGTTTGCGCTTGAAGCAGCAATTTATCGGAACTCCCTGCGGGCATGAACCCCATCATCCCCGAAAAAAATTGGTGGAGGGGAAAGCCGCCTTCAAAAGGACGTTCCAGTTCTCCTTTTTCCCGGGCACATGATTCACACATATGCCACTCGGTCTTTTTGCCGTGAATGACCTTGGTAAAATGCACGGTTGCACTTCTTTTGCCGCATTTCTCGCAAATCATACGGCATCCTTCCTCCTCCGCCCTTAGACGTCGTGTTTCAGGAGAACGATAATCATCTTTCCCAAGATACGCCCCCGGATGAAGTCTCTAACGATTTCGTTCTCTACGGCATCCAATCCATCCAGGACAGACTCCATCAACTTGGATTCCCGGTAAGAAATAAACTTCTCTTCGTTCAAACGCTGGATAAAATGACGTGCCCGCTCTTTGTTCATGGACCCCTTCGAGATCTCCTCCAACAACATGGACAGCAATCCGCCCTCGGAAATTTTGATTTTTTTCACCCGAACGAACCCTTTGCCTCCCCTTTTACTTTCCACCAGGTACCCTCGTTCCAGGGTGAAGCGGGTTTCCAACACGTAGTTTACCTGGGAGGGAACACATTGAAACTTTTGGGACAGTTCTTTCCGGCGAATCTCAATATAACCTGAAGCGCTTAGTGCAAGCAATCTCTTCAAATATTCCTCGATACTGCTGGCCAGGGTTCCCATGATGGCGCCTCATTTCTCGGGTGCGAGAACATTTTTAAAAACGAAATTAACGGGAGACAAAAGCGGGAACAAAGATAAAACAATATTTTGACTATCTTTGACTTTTACTCTTACCTTATTATACCCTTTTTGCCCCGTGCAGGTGCAAATAATAAGCGGACCCGTATTTGGCTATCATAAAGGTATATTGAGCAGATTTTCAAAGTTTCTTAAACTTTTCTCTATATCAGGGCAAATAGCCCCCGATTCAGGGCGATCTCATTCCCATGTTGCCAGGGGATTGTTTTACTTTACTGCGCAACTGGCACAAATGCCCCAGAGATAGAGTTCCACTTCGTGCACGGTGTAACCGGGGCGCGCAACTGCCAGCGCCGGCATGACCTGGTCTTCCAGGCATTCCGTTTTCCCGCAGGATTTGCAGGTAAAGTGGGGATGACAGTGGCCGTGGCCCTCCTCGTGACTGCCGCAAACGCAAAGGGCAAAACGGCCGATCCGCTCCCCGGTATCCACCCGGTGCACAATTCCGGCATGGACAAAGGCGTCCAGCGAGCGGTAGATGCTGACGGGATTTAACTCAAAACTTTCCATTCTTTGGGTAATCTCCTGGTGCGTCAAGGGACCTTCGGCTTCCAGCAGCAGACGAACCAGGGCCAGGCGCCCCGGTGTTTTTTTCAACCCGACTGAAGATAATATCTCCTCGGCCGCAGTACGACTCACGAGCTTCACCTTCCCGGTTAAATATTCCCTGCTTTGAACTTCAGCAGTGAAAAGCGACCCGTATACGGCTTTTCTGCTTTGAATATAACACGACATTTCAGCGGGCACAAGCCGCCCGACCCTGACCTTTCGGGTAAATCTTTCGTAAAAAGGAATGATCCTTTCCTTTCTATTTGAAAAAACTGCGCGAATAGATTATAATAGGTAGCGGAAAGAAATAAATCTTATTGCCATTCAGGTGAACCGGAGGTTTTTTGATGATTTGCAGCCACTGCCAACAGGAAATCCCTGAAGATGAAGCGCATGATCATGGGGGCCAGGCATTCTGCGAGGATTGTTACGTTGAGCTGATCAGTGTTCCCAAAACATGCAATCCCATGTCTGTTCGTTCAGCCCGCCTGACACGACAGTTACAAGGGCAGTCGGGCCCAGAAGGGCTACTGCCCTTGCAAAAAGAAATTTATACCTTTTTAAAAGAGCAGGGCCAGGCCACCCGTGAAGAACTTTCCAGGCAGTTTGGGCTTACTCCAAAGGAATTGGAAAAGCACTTTGCTGTGCTGCGCCACTGCGAGCTGGCCCGTGGGTTCAAAGATGGGGATACCGTTTACCTGACGACCATGGACTAGCGCTGCTATCCCGGATTTTAACAATGCAGCACGCGAGGCGCCTGGGGAACTCTGGATGTTTATACCTAATAATCTTCTGATTCAAGAGTTTTTTGAAGGACTTTCCCATATCGTGTCGAATCATGATAAATATCGCAGCTTCTATCCGCGGAACAGGAGCCTTTGTCAGAGACAAAATTGGGAAGTCCGGTGAAAAGCCGGCGCGGTACCGCCACTGTATGGGGGAGCACGCTTACACCGTGTCACTGGGCCCAAGCAGGCCTGGGAAGACGTAAGCGCTGACCATGAACCCGAGCCAGGAGACCAGCCTGTTTCGAAGCACCACTGCCCTACGAAGTATAGGGAGGTGTTTGATCATCGCAAGATGTCAATCCCTGTCTTAAGTAGCGCGGGGATTGTTATTTTTTCCCTGTTAAACCCATTGTTTCTTCCATTTTAGCCTGGCAGGTAATCACTGCCAGGTTTTTTTTTGGAAGAAAAGGAATTTTTACTTCGGCTGTCAAAATCTTTAGAAGTAAGAATGTTTTCGGAGGTCGTTTTTTTCAACCTGCTCCCAAGACAACCTCAATCCAAAACTGGAAAGGAGAGGTAAGCTGTGAAGACGCGAGTTTGTGAGATTTTGGGCATTGCGGTTCCGATTATCCAGGGTGGAATGGTTTACGTATCCAACCCGGAGTTGGCTGCCGCAGTCTCCAACGCCGGCGGGCTGGGACAGCTTTACAGCGGAAAGGACCCGGATATCCTTCGAGAGCGCATCCAACAAGTCCGGCAGTTAACCACTAAACCTTTTGGCGTCAATGTTCCCCTGCTATTACAGGAAGCAAAAGATTTGATCGATGTAGCCATCGAGGAGAAGGTAAGCGTCATTTTTACCTCTGCTGGAAACCCGGCCAAGTTTACGGAGTATATCAAAGAGCGTGGACCCCGGGTCTGCCACGTGATTCCTTCTGTGCGGCTGGCTCAAAAAGCCGAAGGCTCGGGGGTTGATCTAATCGTCGCCGAGGGTTGGGAGGCCGGTGGGCACAACGCCTACGACGATGTCACGACCATGACGTTAATCCCCCAGGTCACGGACGCCGTGCAGTTGCCTGTCGTGGCCGCAGGAGGAATTGCCGATGCACGCGGTGTTGTTGCCGCCTTTGCCCTGGGTGCTGAGGGGGTCCAGATGGGCACCCGCTTTGTCATGACCCAAGAATGTATCGCCCACCAGGCGTACAAAGAAGCGATTATCGGGGCACCGGATACGGGAACCGTGATCACGGGAAGGGCTTTCGGCCCCACAAGAATCCTGAAGAATAAGCTGGCCGAAACGATTATCAACTGGGAACGCCAGGGCATGTCTTCGGAAGCGATCCTGGAAAAGCTGGGACCGGGCCGCTCCAAGAAAGCCCTCTTGAACGGTGACATGGAAGAAGGTTCTCCCATGATCGGGCAGATCGCGGGAATGATCGATGATGTGGTCAGCGTCCAGGAAGTTTTCGACCGGATCACAAGCCAGCTGGAACCTCTGCTGCAGAAGCTTCAACAAAAACTGTCCGGTTAAGCATTTTCACTCTGCGGGGAAATGGATCAGATAAGCGGGCGTTCTACCTGGATCATCAACCTGGAGAAAGCGGTGTATTCTCCAGGTTTTCCTTTAAAGACCATCAAGGCCCTATAACGATCATGCTCTCGCGGCAGGAAAACATCTCTTATCGTTTGCAGTTTATTCCCCTGGGCAGCATCGTGCTGAGCCTGTTAGCCAGCTCCTCGGGGTCAAGCGTATAGGGCAGGTCAATCCCCCGTTCTCGCAACAGCTCCACCAGTTCTAAAATGGACGGCGGTTCTAAGCCGGCTTCTTTTAGCAGCTGCAGGTTGAACAGGATTTCCTGTGGGCAACCCCGGGCCAGGAGCTCGCCCTGTTTCATCACGTATACGGTGTGAGCCAACGAGGGCAGATGCGAAAGATCGTGGACAGTAAACAAAATCGCGGTTTCATGCCGGACATTTACGGTCCTTAACAGTTCCGCCAGCTCCTTCTTGCTTTTCTGATCTACCCGGGAAAACGGTTCGTCCAGGATGAGGAGCCGGGGCCTGAGCGCCAGGGCACCCGCCAGGGCAACTTTTTGCCTTTCTCCTCCACTTAAATAGTGGGGGATTTTCTCGGCCAGGTGTGTGATCTGCAGGTCTTGCATGACTTCGTCAACACGTCTTTCCATGTATTCCCGGGGCCAGCCGGCATTTTTCAAGGAAAAAGCAATATCATCTTGTACCGTGGGGCCAATAAGCTGCTCTTCTGCAGACTGCAGCAGTACCCCGATATGTTTCCATATTTTTTTAAACTCTTTCCGGGGGTCCAGGTTAAAAACACGCACCTGTCCTTCCGTGGGAGACAGGAGCCCCGTGATGTGGGATAACAGGGTGGTTTTTCCTGATCCGTTACCGCCCAGGAGTCCCACAACCTCTTTTTCGTACATGAAAAATTCCAAGC
>PWWY01000193.1 GCA_003561325.1 Syntrophomonadaceae bacterium
AAGATGATGAAGAAACAGCCCGGATCAAGGAAATGGGCCTGGAAGATCCCCGGCAGCTGCTGCTCATGGAAGATCTGATCCGGGGAGACGACGTGATTTTCGCTGCCACGGGCATTACCGACGGGGACTTTCTACAGGGAGTTCGTTACTCGGGAACCACGGCGACAACTCACTCCCTGGTGATGAGAAGTATCACCGGGACCATTCGGTTGATCAAAGCAACACACCAGCTTCGCCTCAAGCCTCATTACGTGGCACGCAGCTGCCAGGGCGAGGGCGGCAGCAAGTAAACCTTCTCCAGAGAGGATCATCCAGGAGGTGAGCCCCGGGCAGGGCCTCTTCAGCTGCAACCTGCCAGGGCAAATCATTGAACATGTGGCTGGCTCTATTGATCAACGCGGCGCTGATTGTCCTGGCTGGCAGCCAGCTGGCCCGGAACGCGGAGCGTATATCCAGGGACCTGGGCTTAAGCAGCGCCTGGGCGGGAGCACTCCTTCTCCCACTCGCCACATCTCTTCCCGAACTCGTAACCTGTAGCCGGGCTGCCATGATTGACGCCCCGGACCTGGCCGGGGGGAATATCTACGGCAGCATCCTCTTTAACCTCGTCTTAATTGCCTTAATTGACCTGGCACAGGGACGCGGTCCCCTGACAGCCAAACGCAAGAAGATCCTTATTTTAACGGGAATATTGAGCATTTTCGCCATTGCATTTTCCATCTTGGGTATTTTGCTGTCCCTTCCCCTTGGCCTGGGGTGGGTAGGCTATGATACCCTGGCCCTCGTGCTGCTCTACCTTGTCGGCAGCGCCCTGATCATGGGCATGGACAAACATGTTTCTGTCCAGGTGCTGCCGGGCGGGCACGACCGGGTCATCCCTGCTTCGGAACACCGCAGGGAACTCTACCAGGCCCTGCTGATTTTTTCCGCCGCAGGGGCGGTGATTATCTTTGCCGGGATTAACTTGACCGACGCGGCGGACCGGATTGCCCTGGAAACGGGCATGAACCGGACGTTGATCGGTTCTCTGTTTATCGCCGTTTCCACGTCACTGCCAGAACTGGTCACGACCCTGTCCGCCGTGCGCCTGGGGCATGTTGAAATGGCCATTGGAAATGTTTTCGGAGCCAATTT
Organism: Syntrophomonadaceae bacterium; assembly: GCA_003561325.1. Classification (GTDB taxonomy): domain Bacteria; phylum Bacillota; class Dethiobacteria; order DTU022; family UBA8154; genus SKMY01. The sequence goes on from PWWY01000193.1 coordinate 1,135, forward strand.
TTTCAATATCCTGCTGTTATTTTTCACTGACCTCTTTTACCGGGAAGGCCTGCTTCTTTCCAGCCTGGCCGGCTCCAATGTCGTGGTGGCCGTCGTGGCAATTTTCTTGACACTGGTGGCCGTGATCAGCCTGGTCTACCCCTTTCGACGCCAGTGGCTTCACATGGGCCTGCCTTCGCTCATTATCCTGGGGGGATATCTAACGGCTTTTGCTTTCCTGTTTTTTGCAAACTGATCAGAAAGCGAGCGAGGACGATGCAACTAAATGAATTGGAAACGTTAAACCTGGAGGAGCTGCAAAAACGAGCCAAAGACGCCGATGTTAAAGGCTTCAGCAGCATGAAAAAACGAGACCTGATTTTTGCCCTCTTACGGCAAGAAGCCGAAGCGGAAGGATTGATTTTCGCCGAAGGTATCCTGGAAATCATGCCGGACGGATATGGTTTCTTACGGAGAGTGAATTACCTGCCCCACGAAAATGATATCTACATCTCTGCTTCCCAGATTCGTCGTTTCAGCTTGCGAACGGGGGACCAGGTTTCAGGGAAAGTTCGCCCGCCCAAGGAAAATGAACGGTATTACGCCCTACTCCATGTCGAGGCTGTGAACAACCAGGATCCGGAAAAGGCAGCCCTTCGCCCCCATTTTGCCGAGCTCATTCCCGTCCATCCGGATTTTCAGCTCTGCCTGGAGAAAGATCCCGAGGACATGGCAACACGGATTATTGACCTGCTGATCCCCGTGGGCAAAGGTCAGCGCGGCTTGATCGTGTCCGCACCCAAGGCGGGGAAAACCTTGCTTTTAAAGAAGATTGCAAACAGCCTGGCGTACAACTATCCCCAGCTGGATCTGATCGTTTTGCTCATTGATGAGCGGCCCGAAGAAGTGACCGACATGAGCCGCTCGGTCCGCGGAGAAGTGTTGAGCTCCACCTTTGATGAGAAGCCGGATAATCACGTGCGTCTGGCAGAACTGGTTCTGGAGCGGGCCCAGCGGCTGGTGGAGCAGGAAAGAGACGTGGTGATCCTCCTGGACAGCATTACACGCCTGACCAGGGCTTATAACCTGGTTATCCCTCCCAGCGGACGAACACTGTCTGGAGGCATAGACCCGGCAGCATTTCACAAGCCCAAGAAATTCTTCGGAGCAGCGCGTAATATCGAGTATGGTGGCAGCCTGACTATTTTGGCCACCTCCCTGGTAGACACCGGCAGCCGCATGGATGATGTCATTTATGAAGAATTCAAAGGGACGGGGAACATGGAACTGCACCTGGATCGCAAAATTGCCGAGCGGCGCTATTTTCCTGCCATTGATATTCCCCGCTCTGGAACCCGCAGGGAGGAACTCCTCCTGGATGAAAACGCCATTGAGCTCATGTGGGCCCTGCGGCGTTCCATGAATGTCTCTTCTTCTTCCGACTTTCTGGAGGCCCTCATTGAGCGATTGAAAAAGACCGACAGCAACGCCTCTTTTCTCGCAAACCTGCATAACCTTTAGACACTGGTTGAAAAAGATGGCTTGCTGGTTCAGGGATGAACAGATCCTTCCCCCTGTTGCTCTCTGCTCGAAGGCAGAAAACCAGGAAACATGAACAGAAAAAGCGGCGGAATTTTTGCGTACGCCTCCTTGTCGTCCCGGAGGGCTGTTTTTTGTGTTGTCAAATGAAGCATTATTTGTTATGATAGATGTCGCGCAGAAAAACAAAAGGCTTGCAGAAACCACGGTTTTTTTTCAGGAAAGAGGTGATCCACGTGAAAAAAGAAATTCATCCCGCATATGAAAAGACCAAGATAACCTGTGCCTGCGGCTCAGCCTATGAAGTTGGTTCCACGGTCAAAGACATGAAAGTAGAGATATGTTCTAACTGCCATCCCTTTTTTACCGGGAAACAAAAATTTGTTGATTCCGGGGGCCGTGTGGAACGCTTTAAGCGTAAATACGGCATGGAGTAAGAAGAAGATGCTGAAAAGCAGGGCTAAAGCAGCCCTGTTTTTTTCAAATGGGGCCTGTGCGGGCGTTTCGCCAGCTGCACGGATTAAAGAAAGGGCAGGGTGGATTCGTTTGAAAGAAAACAAGGTGCATATCGGGGGACAAGCGGTGATCGAGGGTGTGATGATGAGAAATCGATCGAAGATCGCGATCGCTGTCCGCCAGCCCAACGGCGGGATCGCTGTTGAAAAAAAGGATTTTTTTTCCTTCGGTGAACGCTTCCCCATCTTAAAATGGCCCGTCTTACGCGGAATGGTTGCCTTTGTGGAGGCCCTGGTCCTGGGGGTTACGTCCATTTCTGCCTCCGCAGAGCACGCGCTGGAGGACGAAGAGGAACTCAAGGGCTGGGAGCTCCCTCTCACTGTCGCGGTTTCCCTGGTTTTTGGCGTGGGGTTATTTATCCTGTTGCCCACCGTGCTGATGAGCTGGCTGCGCCAAAGTGGGGGGCCTCCCTTGCTGCTCAACCTGGGTGAAGGAGCCATTCGCCTTGCCATTTTCTTGAGCTATATCTTTCTCATTTCACGCTGGCAAGAAGTAGGAAGAGTTTTTCAATACCACGGTGCTGAGCATAAGGCCATTGCGTGCTACGAAGCCGGTCTCCCCCTGACGGTGGATAATACGCGCCCCTACAGCCCACTGCACCGCAGGTGCGGCACCAGCTTTCTCTTGATCGTGATGGTTACCAGCATCCTTTTGTTCTCCTTTTTCGGTTGGCCTGGGATCTGGCAGCGCATTCTGATCCGACTTTCCCTGCTCCCGCTGGTAGCAGGACTTTCTTATGAAGCGATCAAATTTGCCGGTGCCCGGGACAACCTGTTTACGCGGATCATCTCGCAACCCGGTCTCTGGCTGCAGCGCATGACCACGCGAAAACCAGCAGATGACCAGATCGAGGTCGCCATTTACGCGCTGCAGGCGGTGCTTCAAGGAGAAGAAATGCCTGGAGAAGGGACTGCACCGCTGGTAGCGGTTGATTCGCAGCAAGATGTCTTTGCGCAAGCGGAGGAGAAACCATGATGTGGGAAAAACTACAAACATTGGAAGAACGTTATCTCTACCTGGAAGAACAGCTAAGCGACCCCGTCGTGCTAAAAAACCAGCAGCAGTGGCAGAAATATACCCGGGAACACGCGGAGTTGAGTGAAACGGTGGAGGCCTTTCGGCAGATGAAAAACGTTGAGGGCGACCTGCGGGAAGCCAGGGAGATGCTTCATGACAAGCCCGACGAAGAAATGGAAACATACTTGAGGGAAGAGCTGGCACGACTGACGACGATTAAAGAGAGGCTGGAAGAGAAGTTAAACCTGTTGATGCTGCCCAAGGATCCCAGCGATGAAAAAGATGTCATTATGGAGATACGCGCTGGGACAGGGGGCGATGAAGCCTCCTTGTTTGCTGCAGACCTGCTGCGGATGTACCTGCGCTTTGCCGAAAGGAAAGGCTGGCAGACGGAAGTGATCGATTCAAGCCCGACGGATATCGGCGGGTTCAAGGAGATCATTTTCTCCATCAAGGGACGTGGCGCGTACAGCCAGCTAAAATTTGAAAGCGGCGTTCATCGGGTGCAGCGTATTCCCGCCACGGAATCAGGTGGCCGCATCCACACTTCAGCGGCTACGGTGGCGGTTTTGCCGGAAGCTGAAGAAGTTGAACTTACCATTCATCCCCAGGATCTCCGCCTGGATACTTTTTGTTCCACGGGACCCGGGGGGCAAAGCGTGAACACGACCCAATCGGCGGTGCGCATTACCCATATCCCGACCCAGACCGTGGTGACCTGCCAGGACGAAAAATCGCAGCTGAAAAACCGTGAAAAGGCCATGAGGGTCCTGCGCGCTCGACTGCTGGATAACCTGCAGGCCCAGCAGCAAAGTGAACAGGCTGAAGAGAGGCGCAGCCAGGTTGGCAGCGGGGATCGCAGTGAACGCATCCGCACCTACAATTTTCCTCAGAACCGGGTCACCGACCACCGGATCGGTTTAACCCTGCACAGGTTGGAATACGTGCTGCAGGGGGATATGGAGGAGATCATCACCGCCCTCACGGCCCATGACCGCGCTGTACAGATCAAGCAGATTTGAGGGATGATGACCGCCTGAGAGCGGCTGGTCGTGAACCGTGCGGGGCAGGCAAGAGCAGGAGGCATGAAAAGGTGAGCTGGACCATCAACCAGGCCTTGCATGAGGCCGTTTCTTTTTTGCAAACCCGCGGGATTGAAGGTCCGAGGAAAGAAGCGGAATACTTGCTCTGTTTCCTGCTGGAAAAGGAAAGAGCCTATCTTTATGGCCACGGGGAACACCCCCTGAGCGACCCGGAGAAAAACCGCTTCCTGCAGCTCCTTGAACAGAGGGGCTGCAGGGAGCCTTTGGCCTACCTTGCCGGCAAAAAAGAGGTCATGGGAAAAACGTTCCTGGTTAACCGTGCGGTGCTGATCCCGCGTCCCGAAACGGAGCACCTGGTGGAGGCGGTGATCAGGTGGCTGCGGGAAACGTATCCCCGGCAAAGGGAAGGAGAAGGGTTCAGCCTGCTGGACCTGGGAACGGGCTGCGGGAACATCGCTGTCATGCTGGCCCTGAATTTTCCTGCCGCCGCGATCACCGCGGTTGATCACAGCGCAGAAGCTCTCCAGGTGGCCCGTCAAAACGCTATTTTTCACGGCGTGAAGGACCGCGTCGAAACCATCTGCAGCTCTTTTTGGGGTTCGCTTGCTCCCGGGCAGCACCGCTTCCAGGCGGTCGTATCCAACCCGCCCTATATCCCCCGGTCTGCCATGGCTTCCCTCATGGCGGAAGTTCAGAAAGAACCCCGAAGTGCTCTTGATGGTGGGAATGACGGACTGGAAGCATACCGCAAGATATTGCCCAATGCCCGGGATTACCTGACGATTCCAGGGCTGGATGCCCTGGAAATCGGGGAAAACCAGGCTGAGTCCGTGGGGGCGGTAGCCCGAAGCGCCGGCCTTTTGGTTGACCAGATCATCCGGGACTACGGCGGCAGGGAGCGGGTGATTTTGCTGCGGGCATAAAGCGCCCGGTCCGGCCGCGCGGCTTTTATCCCAGGTTTTTTCCAGTGGTTGTAATGGAGAGCCGGCCGTGCTTTACGCCCTTAGCGCTGATCAGGCGCTCCGCGATTCTTCTTACTTCCCGGGCGGCCCCTTTCACGGCAAGCACTTCCAGGCAGTTGTGGTGATCCAGGTGCAAGTGCATGGTGGAGAGGATCAGATCGTGAAAACTGTGCTGCACTTCCAGCAGGAGTTCGCTTAAACCCCGAACGTGGTGGTCGTAGATCAGCGTTACCGTCCCTGCCACTTCCTCTTCGTCTTTTTCCCACGCTAACTCAACCATCTGATTGCGGATCAAATCCCGGATGGCTTCCGAGCGGTTGCTGTATCCTTTTTCCCCGATAATTTTATCGAATTGAACCAATAATCCCTTGTTAATCGAAACCCCAAAGCGGACCAGGCTGCTCATGTTTCACCTCCAGCGGGTTATTTTATTGACGTTATTATACCATATTTCCTTTCCGGCGCACCGGGGCAGACAGCAAGTGCGACGTTGTCTTCCAGGCCGCAAATCCCTTATCCGGGGGTGAACAGGGGAATAAGGGTTTATTCCTGAGCAAGCGTGATCGCAAAGTTAGAAAATTGCGGATTTGGTTTTTCCTACAGTACTTTCTCCATCTAAAAAAGGGAAAAAACCGCTGCGTAGAGAATCAACTAATTGAAAACAGTATCGGTTCTCAGGTTCGGGGGGAGAAGCCTTTTATGAACTGGTTCATTGCGATTGGCATGCTCGGGGGGC
>PWWY01000213.1 GCA_003561325.1 Syntrophomonadaceae bacterium
AAGGCAGCAAAATCTATTATGTAGAGAGAGGCCAACCGTTGATTGAAATCCACCATTTAGATAAGCAGTACGGCAACGATCGTGAAGGCACCGCCTTACATGATATTAACCTGGTGATAGACCGGGGAGAATTTGTTTTTATCGTGGGTCCCAGCGGGGCTGGAAAATCAACGCTGATGAAACTGTTCATGCGGGAGATCCTGCCAACCCGGGGCAATATCAAGATTTTCGGCAGGGATATTACCCGGCTGAAAAACCGCCAGATCCCCTTCTTGAGAAGAAACATCGGCATGGTATTCCAGGATTTCCGTCTTTTGAGCGATCGTAACGTGTTTGAAAACGTTGCCTTCGCCCTGCAGGTGATTGGCACCTCCAGGCGGGAAATTCGCAAACGGGTTCCCACGGTGCTTGAAATGGTGGGATTAAAGGATAAAGTATGGAAGAAGCCCGATGAGTTATCGGGCGGTGAGCAGCAGCGTGTCTCGGTGGCCCGGGCCCTGGTGAACCGGCCGGCCGTCCTCATGGCCGATGAACCCACGGGGAACCTGGACCCGCAAACTTCCTCGGAGATCATGGACCTCTTTAACGAGATCAACGTGAGGGGCACCACGGTGATTGTCGCCACCCATGCCAAGGAGCAGGTCAACCGGCTGCAAAAGCGGGTGATCATCCTGGAAAATGGCTGCATGGTAAGCGACCAGGAAAGAGGGGTTTACTGTAATGCATATTAGAAGCCTCTTTTATTTTTTTGGAGAGGCGCTGAAGAGTATCCTGCGCAATGGCTGGATGAGCCTGGCCTCCGTTGCCGTAGTCGCCATTACACTCCTCATCCTGGGAAGCTTCATGGTGTTAAACCGTAATGTGAATGAATTCACCCGACACATCAAGGAAGATGTGCAGATCGTGCTTTACGTCGAGGAAGAGGCTTCAGCAGCAGTCCAAATGGAACTGCAGCAGAAGCTGGTGGCCCACCCGGAAATGCAGGAAGTCCGCTTCGTATCCAAGAGCGAGGCCATGGAACGGCTCGTGGATCGCCTGGGCGACCGAGCTCACCTTGTAGAATACTATATGAACGAGGAAAGCAATCCCTTGCGGAACTCCTACGAGCTCCGCACCCGCATTCCCGAAGATATTCCCCAGGTAGCCCGGGAAATCGAAAGCTACCCTGGCGTGGATTACGTGGATTACGGCAGCGGGGTGGTAGAACCTCTCTTCCAGTTCACCGGGGTGGTACGCTGGGTCGGGCTGCTTTTCATGGGCGGATTGGCGGTAACGGCGGTTTTTTTGATTTCTCACACCATCCGTTTGACCGTCTACATCCGGCGCAAGGAAATCATGATTATGAAATACGTGGGCGCGACGGAGGGGTTTATCCGCTGGCCGTTTATTTTTGAAGGACTGATTCTGGGCCTGGTCGGTGCGCTTATCCCCATCTTCATCATCCAGTACAGCTATCGAACAGCCGTGCTGTGGATGCAGGATAATATTTACTTCATTTCTATGCTTCCCCCGGAAGCCGTGATGGAAGAGCTGGTGACCGTGTTAATCCCGCTGGGCATGATCCTGGGGGTCGTGGGCAGCGGGATTTCGGTAAGACGGTTTTTAAAGGTTTAACGAAGCAAGGGAGGGTGCAGTTTGATTCTATCGCGGATTCGGAAGATCATTGCCCTGGGACTTGTCGTATTTCTCGGCTTCGCCCTGGTTTGGACCGGCCAGGCTTCGCCGCTGGAAGAACGTATCCGCCGGCAGCAGGAGCAGCTCACTGACCTGGAGAGCGACATTGACGCCCACAGCGAACAGCTGGCGGAATATCAGAGCGAAGAGCAGCGCCTGGTCGCCGAGCTGCATAATTTAAATTACAGCCTGACCTTGCTGCGGCGTGAGCTGGAAGCGTTAGACCAGGAGATCGAGTTCACCGAAGAAAGTATCCGGGTTACTGAAGAAGAGCTGCGGGCCGCGGAAGAGCAGATCCAACACCGGGATGAGATGTTAAAAAACAGGCTGCAGGTCATTTATGAAAACGGAAGTACAGGGTACCTGGATGTGCTCTTTGAGGCCTATAGTTTTGCCGAGTTTCTGACCAGGTTGAACGATCTCAAGTTAATCGCCGAAGCAGATTTGCAGCTCCTGGAAATTGCCTTTGAAGAACGCCGCGCGGTTGAAGAGAAAAAAAGAGCCCTGGAAATAGAAAAAGAAGAGCTCCTGGAGTTGAAAGTGCAGCGCCTGGACCGGCGGGATGATCTCAACCGCAAGCTGGCCAGCCGGGAGTCCCTCCTGGACAAGGTACAGGAGGCCATTGAGGCCCAGGAAAGAGCCATTGCAGAACTGGAAAAAGAATCCGAGAAACTGGAAAGCATGATCGTCCAGCTGCAGGAAGAACTTCGGCGTCAAACAGAACGTTTCACCCCCTCGGGCCAGCTCCTTTGGCCGGTGGAAGGATACGGGTATTCCTGGATTACTTCACCCTTCGGTCCCCGGACCCACCCTATCACAGGGCGCGCCGGTGTGTTTCACGGGGGTGTGGATATCGGCATACCCCGCAACCGCTGGCCCGGTTCTCCAGCCTATCACGGTAACCCCGTTTATATCCGCGCCGCCGAAAGAGGTGTGGTGAGCTTCGCCAGTGTGAGCGGAAGCCTCAGCTATGGCTATGGCCGTATGGTGATCATTGAACACGGGCAGATCGAGCCCGGGCAGTCGATGACCACCGTCTATGCCCACTGCCACACCTTGCTGGTCAGCCCGCAGCAAGAAGTGAGCCGGGGAGAGCCCATTGCCATTGTGGGTTCGACCGGTTCCAGCACCGGGCCTCACCTGCACTTTGAAGTGCGCATTAACGGCGTGCGCAAAAATCCCATGGGCTTTTTCAACTAACCGCTCCGCTGCCAGCATAACCGGGCGCAGCCAAAGGTTTATTTTCCACAAACTATACGTTATAATGAAAGAACCGGTTTGCAGCTAGCCGAGTCTGGTTGTTAGGAAGATGATGTTTATGAGGAAGCGGGAACTGGTAATTGTGTTGCTGTGTTTGCTGCTTTTGAGCAACATGGCGACCTTTATTATCACCCGTTTTTTCTTTTCTGAAGAACGGGTAGAAACGGCCGAGTTCGAGAACGTGCAAGAGGAAACCAGGCTCTTAATGGAAGTCTATCGCATTCTCGAGGACGGCTACTTTGAGCCCTTGGACCGTGAACGGATGTTTCAGGGTGCGGTGGAGGGCATGATCGATGCCCTGGATGATCCTCATACCCGCTACTTGAGCCCGGATTCCCTGGAAGATATGCTGATTCACACCACGGGCTCATTCAGCGGTATCGGGGTGGAAATCACCGAAGACCAGGGGGAGATCTTGATCCTCCGGGTGATTGCAGGATCACCATCGGAAGAAGCCGGCCTGCTCCAGGGGGACCGTATTGTCAAGGTGGAAGATGAACCGACCGTGGAATTAAGCCTGGATGAAGCGGCCAGGAGATTAAGAGGTCCCAGCGGAACCCAGGTAGAAATCACGGTGAAGCGATCGGGAGACCCGGATCCCTTCCCGGTTGTCCTAACCCGGGCCGATATTGAGATGGATACGGTTTTCTCACGACGGCTTCAAGGTTCCATTGGTTACCTGCAGGTGACCAACTTTGATCAAAGCACGGGTAAAGATTTTACAGCAGCCCTGAAAGAACTGGAAGAGGAAAAGATGGAGGGGCTGATCCTCGATTTGCGCAGTAACCCGGGAGGGCTGCTGGATGAAGCCATTGAGCTGGGAAGAACGATTGTTCCCCAGGGGGAAATTACCCGGGTCGTGGACCGGGAGGGAAACGTGCTGGACCAGCACCTCTCCAACGCTTCCCCCAAGGACTACCCCATCTATGTGCTGGTAAACGAGTTTACGGCCAGTGGTGCTGAGATTATCGCGGGCGCCTTGCAGGACAGTGAGCAGGGTAAGTTGATCGGGCAGCCCACATACGGCAAGGCCACGGTGCAGCAGTTGAAATTTTTCGATGATGGCGGCGGCCTCCGCTATACCATTGCCCGTTACCTGACGCCCGGCGGGCGTGACCTGCATGCCCTGGGCCTGCAGCCGGATTATGAGGTGGAGCAGCCGGAAGACTATTTTTTGCAGTATCGTTCCGTTCCAGGGGATCTTGAACCGGGCGATACAGGCGATGCGGTTTTGCTGCTGCAAGATATGCTGGTGTTTTTAGCGTATCCCCTGGATCGTACCGGCGTGATGAACGACGAAACGGTAGAAGTATTACAGGCATTTCAGCGGGACCAAGGGCTTCGACCCTCCGGGGAACTGGATGACCTCACCCGGGACCGGATACGCAAGGCCCTGCAGGAGAATGCTGAAAGGGCCGATGCCCAGCTGCAAAAAGCCCTGGAGCTGTTGCAACAAATTTGAGTGGCGAGGAGTCGACCTGGTGAGCTTCTGGATGGATATATCCCTGCTTATGTTGAACACCCTGCTGTTAGGGTTTATCAATCCTTTTTTTTGGCTGGTTGTAATTATTGTTTTCATGCAGTACCGGCGTGCCGTGAACATGGAGAAAAAACTCTTTGGGCAGCCCATCAACAGTGTCTGGAAGCAGACGTTCTATTCGATCTTCTATGGGCTCATCGGCGGGCTCTTCGGGAGTGTCTTTCTCCTCTTCCTGGGCATTTCCCTGGAAAGCATCGGGATTGTTTATCTTTGGCCCGTGGCGATTCTGCTGTTCCTTTTTAACCCCCGCTTCTTATGTTTCGCCTATGCCGGGGGCATCGTGGCGGTGGTTGCCCTGGCCCTGCGGGTCTTGCACCCCGTGATGCCGTTCTTGGAAAATATCGGGATTCTCTCCGGCCTGTTGAACATTCACCTGCCCAGCCTCTTAACCCTGGTCGGCATTTTGCATTTAACGGAAGCCCTGCTGATTTACATGAGCGGCCATAAGGGAGCCAGCCCCATTTATCTAAAAACCGCGGCGGGAGATGTCGTCGGTGGATACAGCATGCAGCGTTTTTGGCCCCTGCCCCTCATGGGCCTTTGGGCTATGGTGGTGGCTGAAACCTCTTCCGCGTTTGTGGGGAGTATCCCCATGCCGGAATGGTGGCCTCTCTTGGGTACCGTGATGTCTCCCGGGGGCGGCGAAAGAATTCTTTACATGATGCTCCCCCTGGTAGCCGGGCTTGGCTACAGCGACGTGGCTGTTTCCTCTCGCCCCAGCGATAAGCGCGTGAAAGCGGCCCGCTACCTGGCACTGTATAGCATTTTACTTACTATCGTGGCGGTATCCGCTGTTTTCTGGTCTTTCATGATCATCCCTGCCGCCCTGATGGCCCCCCTGGGCCATGAACTGCTGATCAAAAAGGGAAACCGCGAAGAGTTTTCCCGGGCGCCCCTCTTTAGCCCCACAGACCAGGGTGTGATCGTGATGGCCGTTGTTCCTGGTTCTCCCGCGGCCCAGGCCGGGCTACAGGAGGGGGATCAGATCAAGGCGGTCAACCGGGTGCCGGTGAATTCCGAGCAGCATTTCCTGGAGCTGCTGCGCCTGAACTACCAGCAGGTTTTGCTAACCGTGCAGCGGCATGACCGGGAGCTGCTCCTTCCGGTAAAATTATCCCCGGTGCCCGTGAGCCACTTCGGTGCTGTCTTCGCCCCGGGCCGCATGCCCCGGGTCTATGTAGAAATGAAACACAGCCCTGTTTGGAAGCGCTGGGGCCGTCGTTCTCCTTCGGCATAGCTGTAGGGCAAAGCCCGTGATCATTCATCTACCCTCCAGAAGGAGGTTGAGGTTCCTCATGGGTGAAATTCGTTTGGCAGAAGAGAAAGTCCTGTCTGATTCAGCGCCAGGGCTTTGTTTTTTCCCCAGCAATTATGGTATAATAATAGAATGGATTTCACTTGATAGGGTTACGTAAGGGCTAGGTAAACAACGCTGATTTGCTGGTTTTTGCTGCAGTGCAGAGGAAAGGATGAATCAGGGCATGAAGAACAGTTTCCAACTGGTTTCCAGCTTTGAGCCCCAGGGTGACCAGCCCAAAGCGATTTTACACAGCGTAGAAGGTCTGCAGGCGGGGTTAAAACGCCAGGTTCTTTTGGGTGTAACGGGTTCGGGCAAAACCTTTACCATGGCCAACATCATCGCTCGTTTGCAGAAGCCGGCACTGGTGATGGCCCCAAACAAGACCCTGGCTGCCCAGCTCTACAGCGAGTTCAAGGAATTTTTCCCACATAATGCGGTGGAATATTTTATCAGTTATTATGATTATTATCAGCCCGAGGCCTACATTCCCCAGTCGGACACGTATATCGAAAAAGATTCTTCCATCAATGAAGAAATCGATAAGCTTCGTCATTCCGCTACCAGTGCCCTTTTTGAGCAAGAAAAGGTCATCATCGTGGCCAGCGTATCCTGTATTTACGGCCTGGGTTCTCCCCTGGAATACGGTGAACAGGTGCTTTCCCTGCGTGCAGGTATGCAGAAAGGACGGGAAGCAATCTTAAGAAAACTGGTCTCCATGCAATACCAACGCAATGACATGGATTTTCACCGGGGCACCTTTCGCGTGCGCGGTGATGTGATCGAAATATACCCGGCTTCCTTTACCGATGCAGCCATCCGGGTGGAGCTCTTCGGCGATGAGATTGAACGGCTGCGGGAAATCGATGTGTTAACGGGGCGCGTCCTGGGAGAACGCCAGCACGTGGCGATTTTTCCAGCCTCCCACTATGTCACAGGCAAGGAAAGAATGGAGGCAGCCATGGTAGATATCGAAACCGAACTGGCGCTGCGCTTGCAAGAGCTGAAAGCCCAGAACAAAGGGCTGGAAGCCCAACGCCTGGAGCAGCGCACGCTCTATGACCTGGAAA